>NZ_JBHVYE010000018.1:0-73457 GCF_042881135.1 Streptomyces sp. NPDC058284 | reverse complement strand
CCGCCGGCGGCCCCGGCCCGGGCTTCCCCCCCTCACCCCCCCCACCCCCCCCCGCTGGGGCGCCCCCGGGCCACCGCTCCCCGCCCCCCGGGGCTCTGTCGTATCGCGGTCTCGGTCGGTGAGTGGCGGAGCGTCGGTCCGTGCGTGCCGCGTACGTCGGCTACTTCAGCTCCGCCGGTGGCGTCCGCTTGCTGTCGACCTTCTCGACGCGCTCCAGCTCGCCCCACACCACGTACCGGTACCGCGAGGTGTAGACCGGCGTGCAGGTCGTGAGCGTGATGTAGCGGCCCGGCTTCTTCGCGCCCGATTCCTTCGGGACGGGGTCCAGGACCTTCACGTTGAACTTCGAGGTCTCGGGCAGCGTCGCGTACACCTTGTAGACGTACCACTTGTCCCGGGACTCGTAGACGATCGCGTCGCCCTTCTCGATCTTGTCGATCTTGTGGAACTTCGCGCCGTGCCCGTCGCGGTGCGCGGCCAGCGCGAAGTTGCCCTCCTTGTCCTCGGGGAGGGCCGACTTGACGGGGTCCTTGTAGTAGCCGGCGACGCCGTCGTTGAGGACCTTGCTGCTGGTGCCCGCCTTGACGAGGACCTCGCCACCGCCCATCGCGGGGACGTGCAGGAAGCCGATGCCGTCCTTGGTGTCGATCTTGCCGGGGCCGCTCGCCCAGTGGTCGCGCACGCGGTTGCCCTGCTTGTGCGCCTCGCGGTCCGCTATGACGTTCGTCCACCAGAGCGAGTAGACGACGAACAGGCCGAGCACCAGGCCCGCGGTGATGAGGAGTTCACCGAAGACGCTGACCGCGGTGGCGATGGGGCCGCGGCCCCTGCGTCGTGGTGCGGGGGCCGGATCGGGGTCCGGTGCGGGCGCCTTGGCCTGCTGCTCGTCGTCGGTCGTGGCTGCCACTCGTTCCGCCCCGTTCTCACCGTTCTAGTTCACGAGCGCGCTGGGCTTGCCCTTGCTGCGCGGTCGTTCCTCGACCATCTTGCCCCAGACGATCATTCGATACTTGCTCGTGAATTCCGGGGTACAGGTGGTCAGTGTGATGTACCGGCCGGGTTTGGTGAACCCCGAACCCGGCGGGACGGGACCGATCACGCTCGTGTTGCCGGGGGAGGTCTGCGGCAGGATGCTCGCCATCTTGTAGACGAAGTACTTGTCCCGCGTCTCCACGACGATCGGATCGCCCGGCTCCAGGCGGTTGATGTAGCGGAACGGCTCGCCGTGCGTGTTGCGGTGGCCCGCGACCGCGAAGTTGCCCGGCGCGGCGTCCGGCATCGGTGTCTTGGTGCTGCCTTCGCTGTAGTGGCCGACCATGCCGCGGTCGAGGACCTTCTGCTTGTCGATGCCCTCGGCGATCGGCACGACGACGTCCAGGCGCGGGATGTGCAGCATCGCGAAGCCCTGCCCCGGCTCGAAGGCTCCCGGCCTGCCCTCTCCCTTGGCCCAGCTCTCCTGGAGGTCGTGGGCGGCACTGTCCGCCTGCTGATGGGCGCGGATGTTCGTCCACCACAGCTGGTACGTGACGAAGAGGAGCATCAGGACGCCGACGGTGATGAAGACCTCGCCGAGCCCCCGGCTGATGACGGCGCCGGGTGACGGCCTGCGGGCGCGCTCGGCACGGCGTGCCTCCACGCGGGAGAGGGGGGCGGCGGCCGGTCGGTTTCCGGCGGCCCGGTCGCGGCTCTCGGCCGGGCGCGTACCGCCCTTCCTGGCGGCCTTGCGGCGGGCTGCCCGGCCGCCTTCCGTGGGGAGGTCGGGTTCCGGTGCGGCTATTCGGCGGGCGTCCACCGTGCGCAGCCCCACCGTCTCGTCGTCCTGGACGGGGACGGGGACGGGGACGGGGTGGTGGGGGGCCGATCGGTCCGGCTGGGGGGCGTACCCGCCGTACAGCTCGTCGTACGTGGGTTCCGGCTGGGGCCGTGGCTCCGCAGGCACCGCCGCCGGGGGCTCAGCCGCTGGCTGCTGCTCCGGCTCCGCCGCGGGCGCACTCCGGAACCACGGCGAGGGGTGCTGCCCCGGCGAAGGGCGCTGTCCCGGCAGTGGATCCGTCAGCGGGTCGTCCAGGTCGTCGACCGCCGCCTCGAACGCGCCTGCGGCCCCGTACGCGTCATCCGCGTCGTCCGGGGCTCCGGAGGAGTCACGCTCGGGGCGCACGTCCGTCACGCCGTGGCCCGGCCCACCACCGGGGCCAGCCCGCCCGATCGCTCGACGGCGCCGGTGTCGCCGCACTCCACCAGCCAGTTGGCGAGCATCAGATGGCCGTGCTCGGTCAGCACCGACTCGGGGTGGAACTGCACGCCCTCGACCGGCAGCTCGCGGTGGCGCAGGCCCATGATGATGCCGTCCTCCGTACGCGCGGTGACCTCGAGCTCGGCCGGGACGGTGGCGGGCTCGGCGGCCAGCGAGTGGTAGCGGGTCGCGGTGAACGGCGACGGCAGGCCCGCGAAGACGCCCTTGCCCTCGTGGCGGACCGGCGAGGTCTTGCCGTGCAGGAGCTCCGGGGCGCGGTCCACCACACCGCCGTACGCGACCGCCATGGACTGCATGCCGAGGCAGACGCCGAAGACGGGCACGCCGGTGGCGGCGCAGTGGCGCACCATCTCCACGCAGACCCCGGCCTGCTCCGGCGTGCCGGGACCCGGCGAGAGCAGCACGCCGTCGAAGCCGTCCTGGGCGTGCCTGAGCTCGACCTCGTCGTTGCGCACGACCTCGCACTCGGCGCCCAGCTGGTACAGGTACTGGACGAGGTTGAAGACGAAGCTGTCGTAGTTGTCGACGACGAGGACGCGGCTGCGGCGCGGGCCGCCGGCGGCGCTCACTGGCCGTCCACGGTGACGTCGTTGAAGGGCAGGAGCGGTTCCGCCCACGGGAAGATGTACTGGAACAGCACATAGACCACCGCGAGTACGAGCACCAGCGAGATCAGCGCCCTGATCCACGCGTTTCCCGGCAGATGCCGCCAGATCCAGCCGTACATGCCGTCCCTTCCGTCACGTACGGCATGGCCTCCCTCGCCGTACGGCACCAGACTAACGGCGCAGTGCCTCCGGTTTCCCGGCCTCCACGGGCTGGGTGGCGTCCAGATGCGCCCAGACGATCAGCCGGTGGCTGTGGCCCCACTCCGGTTCGCAGGTCGTCAGGGTGAGGTAGCGCCCCGGGCCGTCGTAGCCGGATCTGCGCGGCACGGGATCGATGACGCCGATGTCGCCGGGGAGTGTCCTGAAGGGCTTCTTGTCGATGCGGTACGTGAACCAGGTCGTGCCGTCGGTCAGGACGACGGGGTCGCCGGGGCGCAGCTCGGGAAAGTCCTTGAAGGGGTCGCCGTAGGTGCGGCGGTGGCCCGCGACGGAGAAGTTGCCCTTCTGGCCGAGCCGGGCGGTGGAGGCGTAGTGGCCGAGGCCCTTCTTCAGGACGTCGGTGCCGGTGCCCTGGAGCACGGGTTTGTTCCACGTGAAACCGAACCGCGGGATGTACATGACGGCGAAGGCCTTGCCGTCCTTGTAGAGGGCCGGTTCCTCGGGCGCTGCCTCGCTGCCGGACGAGGCCCCGTCGTCGGGTGCGGTCCCGTCGTCGGGGGACGTCCCGGCCGGCTTGTCGTCCGTCCCCGCGGAGACCGCGCCCCGCGCCCACCGGTCCTGCAGCTCGTCGATCTGGCTGTCCATGGCGTTGTCGGCCTTCACGCCGGTCCAGAAGAGGACGTACACGACGAAGAGCACGATCAACGTGCCGACGGTGACGCACAGTTCGCTGAACGTCCTGACGAGCGCACGCACCGACACAGGACGCTCCCTCCCCGGGTGCTACTCCACCGGCTTCGCGTAGTGGAGATCCACTGTGCCCGAGTAGCCGGGAAGAGTCACCGCCCCGTCGTCGTCCACTTTCCAGCCGAGACCGTAGGCGTTGACGTAGAGCATGTAGTTCTGGATCTGGGGGGAGGCCGCCAGGGCGTTCTTGAGCTTGCCGGGGTCGCCGACCGCGGTCACCTTGTACGGCGGGGAGTAGACGCGGCCCTGGAGGATCAGGGTGTTGCCGACGCAGCGCACGGCGCTCGTGGAGATCAGCCGCTGGTCCATGACCTTGATGCCCTTGGCGCCGCCCTGCCAGAGGGCGTTGACCACGGCTTGCAGGTCCTGCTGGTGGATGACCAGGTCGTTGGGCTGGGGCTCGGGGTAGCCGGGGAGCTTGGCGGTGGCGTTGGGCGGGGCGTCGGCGAGCGTGACCGTGACCGCGTCGCCGCTGAGCTTCTTACTGCCGGCGTTCTCCTCCAGCGCGTCGAGCCGGGCTTCGTCGGCCTTGGTGCCGCCGCTGTCGCGCTGGGCGAGCGACTCGACGTCGTCGCGCAGGGAGCCGTTGGACTCGTCGAGCTCGCCGTTCTTGTGGCTGCGCTCCTGAATGAGGTCGGAGAGCTTCAACAGGGAGGCGTCCGTACGGATGTTGGTTCCCTTGGCCGTGTTGAAACTGGTGAAGAAGATCAGGCCGGCAAGGGCGAAAACAGCACCCGTAAGCACCCGAACCGGACGCCATCGGGGGCGACGACCGGCACCTTTGTGGGGGTCGGCAGAATTGCTCAACGTACCCTTATCTCCTTCAGCGCCGCGGAAGCACTACGCTAACGGACGCCCGGGGGAGGCTTCAGCTCCCGTAGTGCCACGCCCGGCGCCAGACCACAGTCACCTGCGCGGCCACGCAGCGCATCGACAGGAGAGACCCTCGTGCCGAAGTCACGTATCCGCAAGAAGGCAGACGACTACACGCCGCCGCCGGCCAAGAAGGCGACGGCCATCAAGCTGACCAATCGCAGCTGGGTGGCTCCGGTGATGCTGGCGTTGTTCCTCATCGGCCTCGCCTGGATCGTCGTCTTCTACGTCACGGACGGCAAGCTGCCGATCGACCCGCTGGGCAACTGGAACATCGTGGTGGGCTTCGGCTTCATCGCGGCGGGCTTCGGCGTCTCCACGCAGTGGAAGTAGCACCCGCAGTGGAAGTAGCACCCGTCCCGTCCCTCGTTCCGCAAGCCCTGCCCTGAGTTATCCACAGCGCTATCCCCACCTGGGGATAAGACTGAAGATCTGTGGATAACCCTCGGCCGGTTGACGTTGGTGTGACCGGTCCACGGGATCTCCACACCTCGCGTGCCCCTTGTCCTTGCTGGGGAAACCCAGGTCAGTGACGAGGGGCACTGCTGTTCCCCACAGCATGCACAAGATCGGGCACACGCTGTGGACAACGTGGTACGTCAGGTGAGCTGCCCGGTGCGTACGAGGACCATGACCACAGCCGCGACCAGCACCAGCGCACAGGTGCCGTACTGGATGAGGTTCCGTCGCCCGCGGGGCGCGTGCACCATCGCGTAACCCACGATGACGCCGCCGACGAGTCCGCCGATGTGGGCCTGCCAGGCGATGTTCGGCCACCAGAAGGTGATGGCCATGTTGATCGCGAGGAGCGCGATGACCGGCCGCATGTCGTAGTTGAGCCGCCGCATCAGGATGGCGGTCGCGCCGAAAAGACCGAAGATGGCGCCCGAAGCCCCGAGCGAGGCCTGATTCGGCTCCGCGAGGAGATACGTCAGCGCGCCGCCCGCGAGGCCCGACGCCAGGTAGAGCGCGAGGAAGCGGACGCGGCCGAGGGCCGCTTCGAGCGGGCCGCCGATCCACCACAGGCTGAGCATGTTGAAGGCGATGTGCATGTAGCTGCTGTGCAGGAACATCGCCGTCACGAGGCGGTACCACTGCCCCTCGGCGACGCCCTCCACCGAGCCGAACTCCGGGACGAAGGCGCGCCCCAGCAGGTCGAACCGGTCGGTGAAGCGGTCCCCGACCACCATCTGCACGACGAACAGCGCGAGATTGATCCCGAGCAGGACCTTGGTGACCAGGCGCGGGTCGGCGGCGATCGTGCCGCCCGCGACCGTGCGCGGCTGGTTGGCCTCCGGCGTGTGGCCGGTGCCCGAGCCGCTGCGCACGCACTCGGGGCACTGGAAGCCGACCGACGCGCTGATCATGCACTCGGGGCAGATGGGGCGCTCGCAGCGCGTGCAGGTGATGCCGGTCTCACGGTCCGGATGCCGGTAGCAGCCGGGCGGGCCCGACGCGCCTTCGGGCTGCTGCGGCTCCTGCGGGCTGCCTGGCGCCTGGTCCATGGGGTCCCCTCAATCTCGTACGAAGGCACGGTGACGGCACGTGTGGCAACGCACCGCCCCGCCCTTCCTTTACGGACGGGCGGGGCGGATTGGTTCCCTCGCGGCTACGCGCGGGCCCTCGCTGATACGCGCAGGTCAGGCGTCGCGGGTCTCGATGACCACGGACTCGATGACCACGTCGTTGACCGGACGGTCGGTGCGCGGGTTGGTCTGGGTGGCCGCGATGGCGTCCACCACCTTCTGGCTGGCCGCGTCGGTGACCTCACCGAAGATCGTGTGCTTGCGGGTCAGCCACGCCGTCGGCGAGACAGTCACGAAGAACTGCGAGCCGTTGGTGCCCGGACCGGCGTTGGCCATCGCGAGCAGGTAGGGCTTGTCGAAGGCGAGGTCGGGGTGGAACTCGTCCTCGAACTCGTAGCCCGGGCCGCCCGTGCCGTTGCCCAGCGGGTCGCCGCCCTGGATCATGAAGCCGCTGATGACCCGGTGGAAGACGGTGCCGTCGTACAGCCGGTCCGTCGTCTTCTTGCCGGTCTGCGGGTGAACCCACTCACGCTCGCCCTGGGCGAGCTCCACAAAGTTCTTGACCGTCTTGGGCGCGTGGTTCGGCAGGAGCCGGACCACGATGTCGCCCTGGTTGGTCTTCAGGGTGGCGTAAAGCTGCTCAGCCACGATCTGCCTTCCGTTGTCTTCTGTGACCCACCGATCCTCGCACGGACCGGTTTGGGACGAGTAGCCACCGACCGGGCGCGCGTCGAAGCGATCCGTGGCATTGTCGGCCGGAAGCTCTTTCGTACCGATTCGATCGACGGGAAGCGATGGGATTCGACGGGAGCGGTACGGGCGGGCCGATCGGGGCACTCGGGGGACGCAGGGATTTTTCCTTGCCCGGGAAACGGATCGACTGGCGCGGACCGACACCCGGATGCCCGCCCTTGCATGCCCGTCGGAGCGATCCGGAAGGCATGATCCCTGAAAGGGTGGAAAGGTGACATACCTATACGCCACCGAGGAGGAGGATCCCGTGACCCGCATCGACAGCGTGCGCGCCGCGACCGGCTCGGCCAAGGACAGCGTGCGTCACGCCGCGGACGCGGTGGCGCCCTACGCCGACACGGCCAAGGACCGGGCCGCCCACTACGCCCACGAGGCGCGCGTACGGCTCGCGCCCAAGGTGTCGCAGGCCGCTGAGCAGGCTCGTGTCCAGTACGGCGCCCACGTCGCCCCCCGCGTCGAGCAGGCCCGCACGCATGTACCGCCGAAGGTCGACCAGGCCGCGCAGGAGGCCGCCGCCCGTACGCGCAAGGCGGCCCGCCAGGCCGCCGACTACTCCAAGCCCCGCATCGAGCAGGCGGTCGCCGCCGCGCAGCCGGTCCGCGAGGAGGCGGCCTCCCGCGGTACGGCGGCACTCGCCGCACTGCGCGGCCAGGTCTCGGCGAAGGAGATCCAGCGCCTGGCCCGCAAGCACGAGCGCCGGGCCAGGATGGGACGTCTCGCCAAGGGCCTGGCCGTCGTCGGCATCCTCACGGGTGGTGCGGTCGCCGCCTGGAAGTGGTGGGACAAGCAGGCCAACCCCGACTGGCTGGTCGAGCCCCCCGCGGCCACGGAGGTCCCGGCCGCCAAGGCCACCACCACCCCGCTGACCTCCGTGGACGGCAGCGGTCAGACGTCCCTCGACCCCGAGGTCCAGGCCAAGCAGGCCGAGGCCGAGGCGGAGGCCAAGGACGCAAAGGACGCCAAGGACGGCACGGACTCCAAGGCCGCGGACAAGAAGAAGAGCTGACGCGGCCCTGGTGCCGACGACGACAGCGTGGGGCGAAGACCGGTAGGTCTTCGCCCCACCATGTTGAGGTCTCCACCCCACGATGTTTCACGTGAAACAAGGCGCCGCGCGGGGGAGCCCGGCGACTGAGTGGTTCGGGTGAGCCCGGTGGCCTGAGTGAGCGTCGGCAGCGCTGACACTGGTTGGCGCACGCCGGAAAGGGAACTCCTCCTGGCATGGCTGAGAACGAGAGCTTGAACCACGACGAGGCACCTGTGCTGGAGGCGCTGGAGCGCTACCACGACGCCGGCGAACTGGCCTTCACTCCCCCCGGCCACAAGCAGGCCCGCGGCGCTGACCCCCAGGTACGGAAAGCACTCGGGGACGCCGTGTTCCTCGGCGATGTGCTCGCCAACGGCGGGCTCGACGACCGGCTGACCCGCAACAACGTCCTGGAGCGGGCCGAGCGGCTGATGGCCGACGCCGTCCACGCCGAGCACACCTACTTCTCCACCTGCGGCAGCTCCCTGTCGGTCAAGGCGGCCATGCTGACCGTGACCGCGCCGCACCACCGTCTCCTGGTCGGACGCGACGCCCATAAGTCCGTCATCGCGGGCCTGATCCTCTCGGGGGTCGAGCCCGTCTGGGTCGAGCCGGCCTGGGACGCCGAGCGCCATATCGCCCATCCGCCCCGGCCCGAGTCCTTCGAGAGGGCCTTCGCCGCCCACCCCGACGCCGACGGCGCACTGGTCACCAGCCCCACGCCCTACGGGGCCGCCGCCGACCTGGACGCCATCGCCGAGGTGTGCCACCGGCGTGGAAAGCCCCTGATCGTCGACGAGGCCTGGGGCGCCCATCTGCCGTTCCACGAGGAGTTGCCGTCCTGGGCGATGGACGCGGGCGCGGACATCTGCGTGACCAGCGTCCACAAGATGGGCAGCGGTCTCGAACAGGGCTCGGTCTTCCACCTCCAGGGCGACCTCATCGACCCCGCCGTCCTCGCTTCCCGGGCCGATCTGCTGGGAACCACCAGCCCCTCGGTACTGCTCTACGCGGGCCTGGACGGCTGGCGCCGCCAAATGGTCAAGACCGGCAGGCAGCTCATCGACGACGCCCTTCGCCTCGCCGCCCGCACCCGTGCGGCGATCGAACGGATCGACGGACTGCACGTCGATGACGCCGACGACTACTGCGGTCCTGGGCTCGCGGCGGATTTCGACCCGCTGCCCATCGTGATCGACCTCTCCGCGCTCGGCACCACCGGCTATCGCGCCGGGGACTGGCTGCGCGCCCACCACCACATCGACATGCACCTCTTCGACCACCGGCGGATCAGCGCCCAGCTCACGCACGCCGACGACGAGTCCACCGCCGGGCGGCTCCTCGACGCGCTGCGCGATCTGTCCGCACACGCCGACGAGCTGAAGGACGCGCCCGGGGTGACCGTCCCTGACCCCGCCGACCTGCGGATGACCCAGGCGGCACTGCCGCGCGACGCCTACTTCGCCTCCTACGAGGACGTCCCCGTGGAGGACGCGGCAGGACGTGTCGCCGCCGAGATGATCACCCCGTATCCGCCCGGCATCCCCGTCGTCCTCCCCGGCGAGCGGCTGACCGAGCCGGTCCTGACCTATCTGCGCACGGGCGTACGGGCGGGCATGAACCTCCCCGACGCCGCCGACAGCAGCCTGAAGACCGTCCGGGTCACCGCGTGAACGCACCGGGGGCCGAGAGGGACGAGCACATGGACGCCTTCACGGGGCTCCTGAATCCGCCCGTGTACGTGGTCACGGCGGCGACGGGGGACGGTCGGCGCGCGGGGTGTCTGGTCGGCTTCGCGAGCCAGTGCTCCCTGGATCCGACGCGGTTCGCCGTATGGCTCTCCAAGGCCAACCACACGTACGACCTGGCCCTGGAAGTCCGTACTCTCGCCGTCCACCTCCTGCCGCACGACCGGCACGACCTCGCCGAGCGCTTCGGTTCCCTCTGCAGCGCGGAGACGGACAAGTTCGCCGGGCTTCCGTGGCACGAGGGGCCGGATGGCACCGTCGTCCTCGATGACGCCCTCGGCTGGTTCACCGGCCGCGTCCACGAGCGCGTCGACGGCGGCGACCACGTCGCCTTCATCCTCGACCCGGTTCTCACCCGCGCCGCGGGCACCTCGGGCACCGAAAACACCGAGGGCACCGAAGGCACCGAAGGCACCGCCGAGGAGCGAGCCGCGCTCACGCTGCACGGCGTGGGCGACATCGACGCGGGTCACCCGGCGTGATGGCGCGATAGCAGCGACGCAGATCACTGCCGGTGCGGGTGTTGCTGCCGCTGAGCGGGACGGTACTCTCGTACGAGCTCAATAAGTTACCGCTTAGTAATAGGCAGCCATCAGCCCCACCGGGACCGGTTCGAGGAGCCCCCATGCAACTCGCCGCGATCGTCGTTTCGCTGACACTCAGCGCGGTCGGCATTGCATTGTTCGTGCGCGCCTTTGTGCATTTCTTCCGCTTCTTCCGGCTGGGTGCGCCGTTGCCGGAGAACGCGAATCGTCTGGACAATCCGTGGCAGCGGAGCGTGACGCTGGTCAAGGAGTTCCTCGGCCACACGCGCATGGCCCAGTGGGGGCTTGTGGGCTTCGCCCACTGGTTCGTCGCGCTGGGCTTCTACACGCTGATCCTGACGATCGTGAACGCGTACGGGCAGCTCTTCGACCCCGAGTGGACGCTGCCGGTCATCGGCGGCTGGCTGCCGTACGAGATGTACATCGAGTTCATCGGCACCGGCACCACGCTCGGCATCGTGATCATGTTCGTGATCCGGCAGCTGAGCCTGCCGACCCGGCCGGGCCGCAAGTCCCGCTTCGCCGGATCGAACCGGGCCCACGCCTACTTCGTCGACACCGTCATCTTCCTCATCGGTCTCTCGGTGATGGCGCTGCGCGGCCTCGAAGGCGTGCTGCACCACGCGGACTACGGCCCGGACAACTACGTCTCCTACGGCGTGACGCTCCTCTTCCAGGACGTCGGCCACTCCGGCGTGGAGACTTGGGTCTACTTCTTCGCCATGCTCAAGCTGAGCGCGTCCTTCATCTGGATGATCACGGTCAGCCTGAACCTCGACATGAGCATCGCCTGGCACCGCATGCTCGCCTTCCCGAACATCTGGTTCAAGCGCGAGGCCTCCGGCCGCACGGCGCTCGGCGGGTTGCAGCCGATGGCGTCGGGCGGTAAGCCGATCGACTTCGAGGACCCGGCCGAGGACGCGGTATTCGGTGTCTCGCAGGTGGAGCAGTTCTCCTGGAAGGGTCTGCTGGACTTCTCGACGTGTACGGAGTGTGGTCGCTGCCAGTCGCAGTGCCCCGCCTGGAACACCGGTAAGCCGCTCTCCCCCAAGCTCCTGATCATGTCGCTGCGCGACCACTCGCACGCCAAGGCCCCGTACCTGCTGGCCGGTGGCGGCAAGACGATGGAGGGCGAGGAGAAGGCGAGCGCGGAGCAGCTGGCCGACGTGCCCGCCGCGGCCCTTGCTGAGGCGGAGCGTCCGCTGGTGGGGACGCTGGAGGAGAACGGGGTCATCGACCCCGACGTCCTGTGGTCCTGCACCACGTGCGGCGCGTGTGTGGAGCAGTGCCCGGTCGACATCGAGCACGTCGATCACATCGTGGACATGCGCCGCTACCAGGTGATGATCGAGTCGTCGTTCCCCTCCGAGGCGGGCACGATGCTCAAGAACCTGGAGAAGAAGGGCAATCCCTGGGGGCTTGCCAAGAAGCAGCGCCTGGAATGGCTCAAGGAAGTCGACTTCGAGGTCCCGGTCGTCGGCAAGGACATCGAGGACCTCACCGAGGTCGAGTACCTCTACTGGGTCGGCTGCGCCGGCGCCCTGGAGGACCGCGCCAAGAAGACCACCAAGGCCTTCGCGGAACTCCTGCACATGGCGGGCGTCAAATTCGCCATCATGGGCGGCGACGAGAAGTGCACCGGCGACTCCGCCCGCCGCCTGGGCAACGAACCCCTCTTCCAGCAACTCGGCCAGGAAAACGTCATGTCACTGAACATGGCGTTCGGCGAGGAGCTCGACGACGACGGCAAGGCCACCCCGGAATCCGCCAAGCCGAAGTCGGCGAAGAAGATCGTCGCGACCTGCCCGCACTGCCTGAACACGCTCGGCAACGAGTACCCGCAGCTGGGCGGTGACTACGAGGTCATCCACCACACCCAGCTCCTCCAGCACCTCATCGACGAGGGCAAGCTCATCCCGGTGACACCGGTCGAGGGTCTGATCACCTACCACGACCCCTGCTACCTGGGCCGCCACAACAAGATCTACACCCCGCCCCGCGAGATCATGACCGCCGTCCCCGGCCTGCGCCAGCAGGAAATGCACCGCCACAAGGAACGCGGCTTCTGCTGCGGCGCCGGCGGCGCCCGCATGTGGATGGAGGAGCGGATCGGCAAGCGCATCAACAACGAACGCGTCGACGAGGCCCTCAGCCTCAACCCCGACATCGTCTCCACCGCCTGCCCGTTCTGCCTCGTCATGCTCACCGACTCCGTCAACGGCAAGAAGAACGACGGCCAGGCCAAGGAATCCGTCCAAGTCGTCGACGTCGCACAACTCCTCCTCGACTCCGTGAAGACACCGACCGACCCGGCGAGTGAGCCGGACGCCGAAGAGGCCACGGAGCCCGAACCCGCCAAGTAGCGGCCCGTCGGACGCACCGACGCGCGAGAGGGCCGGAACCGCGACATGCGGTTCCGGCCCTCTTCGTCTGTGTCCGTACGTCTGTGTCCGGACGTCTGTGTCCGGCCCAGTGCCTGTGGCCCGGCTACGCGTCGAAGTCCAGCCGTACGTGGGCCGAGGCCGGACGCGCCTGGCACGGCAGCGTGTAGCCGGCGTCCTCTTCCTCCTGGGTGAGCGCGTAGCGCCGGGCCAGGACGACCTTGCCGTCGACCACCCGCGCGCGGCACGAGCCGCACAGGCCGTCGCGGCACGAGTACGGGGTCTCCGGCCGGTGCCGCAGGACCGCCGCGAGCAGGGAAGGGTCCTGCGGGGTCATCTCGGCCTCGGTGCTGCGGCCGTGCAGCGTGGCCGTGATCCGGGCCCCGCCGTCGCCCGCGGCCGTGCCCCGGCGGTCCGTCCGGGCGTCGCGCGCGTCCGGCTCCGTCGTGAACAGTTCCCGGCGTACGCGGGACGGGTCGGCGCCCAGCTCCCGCAGGACGTGCTCCACCGATTCCACCAGGCCCCACGGGCCACAGAGGTAGAAGTGCGTGCGGGCGTCGTGCGGCCCCGCGCCGAGACCGGCCAGCAGGCGCGGCAGCTTCGCGGCGTCGATCCGGCCCGACAGCACCTCGGACTCGCGCTCCTCCCCGGACAGCACGTGCAGCACGAAGAACCGGCTGGTGTAGCGGTCCTTGAGGTCCGCCACCTCCTCGGCGAGGAGGATCGAGCGCGCCGTGCGGTTGGCGTGGACGAGCGAGACCTTGCACCCCGGGTCGTCGCGCAGCGCGGCGGTCGCCATGCTCAGCAGCGGGGTGATGCCGCTGCCCCCGCCGATCAGCACGTGGTGCGCGCCGGGCCGGTCCGCGAGCGTGAAACTGCCCTTCGGCGGGCCTGCTTCGAGGGTGTCGCCCGCGCTGAGCCGCGTGACGGCGTACTCGCCGAAGCCGCCGGGGCCCAGCTGTTTGACGACGATGCGCAACGTCCCGGGTGGCGCGGAGACGGGCGGCCCGCAGATCGAGTAGCTGCGCCGGATCTCCGCGCCCTCACCCCCGTCCGCGCCCGCGAGCCGGTGGCGTACCGCGATGTGCTGGCCGGGGCGGTGGGCGAAGGTGGCGGCCAGTTCGCCGGGGACCCCGAGCGTGACGGCCACGGCCGTGTCGGTGAGCCGGTCCACCCGGCGCACCGGCAGCGCGTGGAAGCCGGGTCCGGCCGGGGCCGGGCCGGGCGGGTCGGGGCTCTGCGTTCGCTCCATGAGGGTACGGACAGCTCCGTCTCGTGGTGTCATATCGCCTTCATGTGGCCGAAGGTCTCCCGGCAGGAGAGGCAGACCAGCACGGACTGGCAGCGCGTCGCCCCGAAGGGGCTCTGCGGCCGGGTGGCCGTCGAGCCGCAGTGCGGGCAGCCCACGCCGGTGCCGAGCCGCAGGTGGAGCGGCGCGGTCCGGCTGCCCGGCGGTGAGATGCCGTTCTCGGCGAGCTTGCGGCGGCCGTCCGCGGTGATCCAGTCGGTGGTCCAGGCGGGCGCGAGGACGGTCCGCACCCGCCCGTCCGGATGCCCGCAGCGGGCGAGTTCGGCCCGGATGTCCGCCACGATGGTGTCCATGGCGGGGCAGCCGGTGTAGGTGGGCGTGACGGTGACCTCCACGGTCCCGTCGGGACCCGCCGTCACCTGGCGCACCACCCCCAGTTCCCCAAGGGTGATCAACGGCAGCTCGGGGTCGGCCACCGCGCCGACCCGTTCTCGGACCCGCTCGGGGGACAACCGCTCGCGTACCGCCGTCACCACGTGCCCCCGGGGTACTGCCGGTGCACCGCCTGGAGTTCGGCGACCAGCGGCCCGAACCCCTCGGTGTGCAGGCCGTCCCGGCCGCCGCGGGCATGCCAGTTCGGCACGGGCAGGGTCAGCCCGGCCTTCTCCAGCACACCGCCGACGGCCGCGTCCCACGGGGCCCGCAGGCCCGCCGGGTCCACGGCGACACCGTCCGCCACGAGCCGTGCGGTCACCGGGTCCGAGGCGAACAGCTCGGCGGTGTACGGCCAGACCTGCTCGAGCCCCGCCTGCATCCGGCGGTGGCTCTCCTCCGTTCCGGTGCCGAGCCGGACCGTCCACTGCTCGGCGTGCGTGCAGTGGTACGCGGACTCCTGGACCGCCTTTCCGGCGAACGCGGCGAGTGCCGGGTCCGCGGAGTCGGTGAGCGCGGTGTACAGGAGCCTGGTGTGGTGCGTGAGGCAGAGCTGACGCGCGAGGGTGAGCGCGTAGTCCCCGTTGGGGATCTCGGCGAGCAGGACGTTGCGGAACTGCCGCTCGGTGCGGGTGAACGCGAGGGTGTCCTCGTCGCCGTGGCCGGTCAGCTCGGCGGAGTACGCGAGCAGGGTGCGGGCGTGGCCCAGGAGGTCGAGGGCGATGTTCGACAGCGCCAGGTCCTCCTCGATGGAGGGCGCCCTGGTCACCCAGGCGGAGATCCGCTGGCAGAGGATCAGGGCGTCGTCGCCCAGGGCGAGGGCGTACCGCGCGGTGTCGTCCTCCAGCGCGGCGGTGTCCCGCGGCGCGATGGTGTCCCGCGGCGCGGACGGGGCGGGCGCGGTCACGGTCTCAGTGCCCATGGTCGCTGCCGCCCGCCGGCGCCGCGTACTGCTCGGAGAGCCGGTACGGCTTGCCCGTGCCGTTGCTGAACAGCGGCTCCTTCTCGTCCGGCGCGGTGGCGCGGATGTCCGAGGAGCGGACCACCCAGATCGACGACGGTTCCCCGCGCCGCGTGTACAGGTCGCGCGCGTTGGCCATCGCCAGGTCGGCGTCGGCGCCGAGTACCGAGCCGACGTGCTGGTGGCCCAGACCGCGGCGGGTTCTGACGAAGACCTCCCAGGGCGTCTCGGCCCTCGTGGTCGGGTACATACTCATCACGGTGTCCCTCTGCTCTGGTCGGCGGCCGGTGCGCTCGCACGGGCCGCCTCGTGTGCCTCGTCCCGGGCGGCGGCCGCGAGCGCGGCCTCCCGTACCCAGGCGCCGTCCTCGTGCGCGGCGACCCGGTGCGCGAGGCGCTGCCGCGCGCACTGGGAGTCGTCCGCGAGCACCTCGCGGTACTGGTCCCAGCTGACGGGCGTGAAGTCGTGGTGGCCGCGTTCGGGGTTCCAGGCGATGGCCGGGTCGGGCAGGCTCAGGCCGAGCTCCTCGGCCTGGGGCACGCAGATGTCGACGAACCGCTGGCGCAGCTCGTCATTGGGGTGCCGCTTGATGCCCCAGGCGATGGCCCGCGCGGTGTGCTTCGCCCCGAAGGCAGCCGCGCGGTCCTTGCTGGCCGGGGTGTCCGGCGGCCCGAACATCAGCGCCACGGCCGGCAGCCACCAGCGGTTCACCGCGTCCTGCGCCATCTGCCGCTGCTCGGGCGTGCCCTGGCACAGCGCGCGCAGGGAGTCGAAGCCCTGGCGTACGTGGAAGGTCTCCTCCTGACAGATGCGCAGCATGGCGCGGGCGTACGGGCCGTACGACGTGCGGCACAGCGGCACCTGGTTGATGACGGCGGCGCCGTCGGTGAGCCAGGCGATGGCCCCGGTGTCCGCCCAGGTGAGCGCCGGGTGGTTGAACGTGCCCGCGTAGCGCTGGCGGCCGCTGTGCAGGGCGTCGAGCAGTTCGCCGCGGCTGACGCCGAGGGTCTGCGCCGCCGCGTAGAGGTAGAGCCCGTGCCCCGCCTCGTCCTGCACCTTCGCGAGGAGTACGGCCTTGCGGCGCAGCGAGGGCGCGCGGGCGATCCAGGCGCCCTCGGGCTGCATGCCGATGATCTCCGAGTGGGCGTGCTGGCCGATCTGCCGTACGAGCATGCGCCGGTAGCCGTCGGGCATCCAGTCGTGCGGCTCGACCCGTTCGTCGTTGCGGAGCAGTTCGTCGAAGCGCTCCTGAAGGCGTTCGGGGAGCGCGGTGTCAGCGGTCAAGTCAGGCCTCCCGTCCGGTGCCTGCGGGCTCGCGTCCGGCGACCGCCGACGGGGGCGCGGCGGGTTCGTCCCGCTCCTGGAGTCCGCTGAGGAAGCGCGTGTGGAAGCGGCGCAGCGGACCGGGCGCCCACCAGTTGGCCTTGCCGAACAGTGCCATCAGCGACGGCACGAGGAGGGCGCGTACGAGGGTGGCGTCGATGATCACCGAGACGGCCGTGCCGAAGCCGAGCTGCTTGATGAAGATCAGCCGGGACAGTATGAGGGCGCCCATCGGGATGCAGAAGAGCACCGCGGCCAGCGTGACCGTGCGGCCGACCTTCTCCAGGCCGCCCGCGATGGCCTCGCGGTCCGGGAGCCCCTGGTCGACGCCTTCCTTGATGCGGGAGAACAGGAAGACGGTGTAGTCGGTGGACATCGCGAGGGCCACGGCGAGCAGGATGATGAGCATCGTCGGCTGGAGCGCGTCCTGGCCGGTGAAGTCGAAGGCGCCCGCCAAGTGCCCGTCCTGGAAGGCGAGGACGAGCAGGCCGAGGGTGCCCGCGAGGGTGAGCAGGTTGGTGATGACCGCCTTCAGCGGGAGCACCACCGAGCCGGTCATCGCGAAGAGGATGAGCAGCGTGGTGAGAGACATCAGGATGATGCTCAGCGGCAGGTGGTCGCCGAGGCTGCTCATCATCGCGTCGTAGAGCGCGGTGTTGCCGGTGGACACCGTCGGGTACGGGGCGTCGACGGCCTTGACCGCGTCCAGGGTGTCCTGGGCCTCCAGCGACAACGGCGCGTCCTTGAGCGCCAGTTGGGTCTCCCACATGCCGTCGCCGATCGGGCGGGGCTGCGTCACGGCGGCCACGCCGTCGAGCCCGGCCAGCTGCTCGCGGTAGCCGGCCAGCTTGGCCCCCGCGTCCTTCGGCGCCTCGGAGATGAGGTGGACCGGCGACTGGAGCGAGCCGGGGAAGTCCTTCTCCAGCGTCGCGTACACCCGGCCCGCGTCGGAGTCGGCGGGCATCGAGGCGGAGTCGATGCCGGTGAACTTGGTGCCGAAGGCGGGCAGCGCGAGGACCACGAGCACCGCGCTCGCGGCCACCGCGGCGCTCACCGGGCGGCGCATCACGCCGTGCGAGAAGCGGTACCAGCGGCCGCCGGACTCGTTGCCCGCGCTCAGCTCCTGGGAGCGCTGCCAGCTCTTGGGGGCCCACTTGTTGATGCGCCCGCCGAGCGCGGTGAGCAGCGCGGGAAGGCCGAGCAGCGCGAAGATCAGCGCACCGAGGGAGGTGGCGATGCCTGCGATGCCCATCGTGTAGAGGAAGCGCTGCGGGAAGACGAGCAGCGAGGCCAGCGCCACGGCGACGGTCAGGCCGCTGAACAGGACGGTGCGGCCGGCCGTGCGCATGGTCCTGCCGACGGCGTCGCGGGTGTCGTGGCCCGCCCGCAGCTCCTCGCGGAAGCGGGAGATGATCAGCAGGCTGAAGTCGATGGACAGGCCGATGCCGAGCGCCATCACCAGGTTGAGGGCGAAGATCGAGAGGTCGAGCACGGTCATCACCGCGCCGAGCACGCCGAGCGCCACGGCGATGGCGACGAGGGCGCCGCCGAGCGGGATCAGCGCCGCGATCACGCCGCGGAAGATGAAGAGCAGCAGGATCAGCAGGATCGGGAAGGCCAGTGCCTCGGCCTTGCCGAGGTCCTCGCTGGAGATCGCGCTGGCCTCGACGTTGGACGCGGTCGGGCCGCCGAGGGTGACGCTGTCGCGCAGCTGCTTGTCCGCGTCGAGGGCGTCCTGGGTGGCGGTGACGGCCTTGGTGACGGCGTCGCCCGGCGCGAAGCCCTTCACGGAGGCGACGAAGTACGTGCTCCGGTGGTCCTCGCGCACCATCGCGGGGTTCTTGGCGGAGACGAAGTCCGCGACGTCCGTGACCTCGGGACGCTTCTTGATCAGGTCGATCGCGCGCCGCAGCCGCTCCGGGCGCTCGGCGGACCGGGGGTCCACGGGCTTGTCGAGATCGACGAGGACGACGTAGCCCTGTTCGAGGCTGGCGCCGGTGGCCTTCTCCACGTCGCCGAGGACCTTGACCGCGGCCGACCCGGAGTCGTCGTAGTCGTCCACGCCCATGGTCATGGACTTCATCTGGGATCCGCCGGCCGCCAGACAGACGAGCGCGAGAAGTCCGACCGTCCAGAGCAGACGCCGCGGTCCCCTCTCCAGCAGGTGCAACAGCCTTTCGAACACTTCGCAAACTCCCTTTCGCGGAGGGGGGCGTGACAGGGCTGAGGGCGGGACACCCCCGTCGGTGATGAGGTCGCGGAACGGCCGTGCAATCCACGGCGGGGCTATGGGGTACGCCACACCGTCTTTTCCGGCCGGCGAGGGATAGCCGGGGCGGTGCGGCGGACTCTTCTGTGGTGCGTGCCGCTTCGGCGCGCAGGCCCTGTGCCCGTTTGCGGGCCACTTCCTTACGTACCGCTTCCGCATCGCCCGAGCGCCCCACCGCTCCCGTACCGCTTCCGTACCGCCCGAGCCCCCGCCGCGCGCTCGTGGCCCTCGCTCGCCCCGCCTGCCAGGAAGGACCGCGCCACCATGTCTTCTGACGTCCGCGCACGCGCCGCCGCGCCGCCCCCCGAGGGGGACGACGGCGCGGATCCCGCGCTGCGGCCCTGGCTCTCGGCGCTGCGCGAACTGGTGCCGATGCCGGAGCGGTTCCGGGAGCTGCGGGTGGGGCGGGACGAGGCGCGTGCCCTGCTCGGCTGCGACGACGCGCTCCTCGACCGGCTCGCGGCGGGCGGCCTCGCCCACGCGGGGTCCGGCGCCGGCCTCCGCTTCGACTACCACGACCTGGCCAACACGGCCCTCTACTCCGGCGCCGTGAGCAGCGTCCCGCTGGCCGGGCAGCGGATGATGCTCCGGTTCGCCTCTGGCGCCCCCGAGACCTGGACCCCGCCGCGCCACTGGACGCTGGACTGGCGGCTGCGCTGCCGCGAAGACCGCTGCCCGGGTGGCGGCTGGCGGATCGCGCTGCCCACGCCCGAGGTCTTCGGCGGCAGCGTCGACGCGCTGGAGTGCGAGCAGCCCGCCGTGCGCGAGGGCGGCGAACTCGTCGTCGAGAACGCCGCGGCACTGCGCCTGACCGGCCGGGTCACCACCTCCGGCCGGCGCGCCCCGCTGCTCTCGGCGACCGCCAGGCGCCACTTCGACACGCTCGTACGCGAGTTGCGCGACGGGCCCTACCGCTTCCAGTGGATGCATCCGGCTCTGCGCACCGACCCGGCCGAGACCGAGCGGCTCGGGATCATGGACTGCACGGTCTGCTCCCTGGAGCTCCGGCGCCGGGCGGAGGCGGACGGGCTCACCGCCCGTACCCGCCGCGGCCGCTACCTGGGGGTGCTCGACGCCGAGCACGCCTGGTGCGAAGTCCTTGACGAGGACGGCGTGTTCAAGCCCGTCGACCCGGTCTTCGCCGTCCTCTCCGAGCGGCACAGACCGCCTCACGAGGAGTTCTCCGATTTCTGCGCCGGCTCCGTCCCGAGCCGGTTCCTGCCCTGGTCCGTGCCGGCCGGCGAACCGCTGGCCGTGCACGACTGCCCCGTCGGCGACGGGTCCTGGGACAACACCTTCAGCGGCACCACAGCGAAAGGCAACGCATGAGCACCGTACGGGAGATGCTCGTCGAACTGACCGGCCTGACGGAGTTCGGCGGCGAGATCACGGACGACGCCAACCTCAGCGCGAGCGGCGTCGACTCCGGCGACCTGGTCCGCCTGGTCCTGCTCATCGAGGAGCGCACCGGCGTGGAGGTCACCGCGGAGGACATGGACGACCTGTCCTCCATCGCCGACTACGAGCGCATGATCGCCGCGCGCCGCCCGGCAGCGGGAGCCGCCTGATGTGGCTCGGGCAGGTCCTGCACCGCAACCGGCAGTGCTTCGGGGACCGCACGGCGCTGATCGACGCCGAACGCTCGGTGACCTGGACCGAGTTGGATGAGCGCACGGCGAGGCTCGCGCGCGCTCTCGCGGCGCGCGGCGTCTCCAAGGGCGACCGGGTCGCCGTCCTCTCGCTCGACCGCGTCGAGGTCATCGAGTCGTACTTCGCGCTGGCCAGGCTCGGCGCCCTCTTCGTACCGCTGAACCACAGCCTCACGGCGACCGAGGTCACCGGCATGGTGCGGCGCACCGGCGTCAGCGTGATCCTCGGCGAGGCCGCGCTCCTCGACCGCCACCCCGGGCTGCCGGTGCGGATGCGCCTCGCGGTGGACGGCCCGGAGTACGCGGAGCTGACCGCTCCGCGGGCCGGGGACGCCGCGGACGCCGATGACGCCGCCCCGGACGACGGGGACCTCTTCCGGTTCCCGCACGTGGCCGACAGCGACCTCGCCGCGATCCTGCACACCTCGGCCACCACGGGCCGGGCCAAGGGCGTCACCGTCGACCACGGTTCGTTCCGCGGCATCTCGCTCGGCTGGCTCGCCGTGGCGGCGCCGTCCGACGACATGGTGCTGGTCAACTGCTGCCCGCTCTACCACGGCAGCATGACCGTCATCCTGACCTACCTGGCGGCGGGCGCCACCGTCGTACTGCTGCCGGGCTTCACGCCGCAGCGGGCGCTCGCGGCGATGGAACGCCACCGTGCCACGCACGTCTGGCTCGTCCCGCAGATGCTCCGCTTCCTGCTGCAGAGCAAGGGCATGGCGAGCGCCGACCTCGGCTCCCTGCGCGAGGTGATGTACGGGGCGGCGCCGATGCCCGTCGAGGTGCACGCCGAGGCCGCCGAGCGGCTCGACTGCGGCTTCCGGCAGGTGTACGGCATGACCGAGGTGGGCGGCCCGTTCGCCACGCTCGGCCCGGCCGACCACCTCGCCGCCACCACCGACGCGCCGCTGCCCGCGGGACGGGTCATCCCCGGCATGTCGGTACGCGTACTCGACGAGGCCGGTGAGGAGCTGCCGGTCGGCACCGTCGGCGAGATCACCGTGCGCGGCCCCGGCCTGATGCGCGGCTACTGGAACAATTCGGCCGCCACCGAGGAGATCACCGTCGACGGGTGGATCCGCACCGGCGACCTCGGCCGCGTCGACGGGAGCGGACTCATCCACCTCGTCGACCGGCGCAAGGACCTGATCCTGCGCGCCGGGCAGAACGTGTACCCCGCCGAGATCGAACGCGCGCTGCTCACGCACCCGCTGGTGCGCGACGCGGCCGTGGTCGGCGTCCCGGACGCGGACTACGGCGAGGTCCCGAAGGCGTACATCGTGACCGGCCCCGCCGGGGCGGGCGACAGCGCCCCGGACGACGGCACCGCGCCGGACGACACCGCACCGCCCGTCACCCGGGCCGAGCTGACGGCCCACCTCGCCGAGCGCCTCGCGCCGTACAAGCGCCCCCGGCATCTGGAGTTCATCGACCACGTGCCGCGCAGCCCCGCGGGCAAGATCCTCAAGCGGCTGCTGCGCGCCTGAGCCGGAAGGAAGGCAAGGCCATGACCAGCGCACCTACGCTCGACCTGCGCTACACCGCGGAGCGCACGCTCCGCGTCTCGGACGACACCGAGCTCTACTACGAGATCCAGGGGGACGAGGGCCCGCACCTCACCCTGGTGAACAACTTCTTCATCATCGCCCCGATGTGGCGCAACTTCACCGCCGAGCTGGCCAAGCGGAACCGGGTCCTCACCTACGACCTGCGCAACCAGGGCGCCTCGTCGGTCTCCCCGGACATGACCTGGGACGACCACGTCGAGGACCTGCGGGTGCTGCTCGACGGTCTCGGCATCGAGCGCACCCATCTGCTCGGCACCTCCGCCTCCGGCTTCATCTGCCGGGACTTCGCGGCCCGTTACCCCGAGCGCGTGGACGGCCTCATCCTCACCGGCCCGTCCTGCACGCCCTCGGACGGCATCCGGCGCAGGGCCACCGAGCGCGCCTGCATCAACTCCCTCGAACTGGGCGGGACGCAGGCCCTCTGGGACCACCTGTACTCGGTCGTCTTCAGCGAGGCGGCGATGCGCGAGATGGGCGCCACCGGCTACCTCGGACTGCGCTCGGCGTTCACGGCCATCCACCCGCCGGACCCGATGCTCACCAACCTCAAGTGCGCCACGCAGGTCACCGACGGGCCCGAACTCCTCGCCGCCATCAAGCAGCCCACGCTGCTGCTGCTCGGCGACAAGGACGACATGTGGAACGAGGCGCTCGGGGCGGAGGCCGGGCGGCTCATCGAGGACTGTGAGGTCGAGTGGATGCACGACGTCGGCCACCTCCCGTACATGGAGGACGGCGACGGTTTCCAGGCCCGCGTCCAGCGCTTCCTCGACTCGCTGGCGGCCCGCGAGGCGGCCGTTGCCCCGCAGACCGGTGACGAGCGGGTTCCGGACACCGCCGGTGGCGCGGCCGAATCGCCCGGTGCGGCGGCCACCGCGCCGGCCACCGTCCCCGAGGGCGGCGACGCGCTGCTCGCCGTGCTCTGCGCACTGCTGCGCGAGGTCGTCGCCGACCGGGCCGACCTGCCCGCGACGGGCCTCGCCGAGACCCCGCTGAACAGCATCGGCCTGGAGTCCTGGGCGTTCACCCTGCTCCTCGGCCGGATCGAGGAGCGGCTGTCCGTCGAGTGGGACATGGACGTCCCGCCGGAGGTCTTCGAAAGCCTCGCCTCCATCGCGGCCCACCTGCGCGCCCACCACAGCCCCACCCTGCCCGACACCTCCCAGGAGTCCGCACAGTGACCGCCACCACGACTTCCGTCACGCCCGTCACACCCGCCGTACACGTCATCACCGGGGCGACCGGGTTCGTCGGCGGCGCCTTCGCGCTGGAACTGCTCCAGCAGACCTCCGACCACCTGGTGTGCCTGGTGCGCGGCGCCGACGACGAGGCCGCGACCCGCCGCCTGCACGACGCCCTCGGCCACGCGGCCGAGATGTACGACGTCCCCGGCCTGCTGCCCGCGATCCTTGAGCGCACCCGCGCGATAGCCGGGGACATCACGGACGAGGCGCTGCCCGGCTCCGCCGACCGGTTCCTGGCCGCCGCGGGAGGCACCGCGCCCGGCACGTTCTGGCACGTCGCCGCCTCCCTCAAGTACGAGGACCGGCACGCCGACGAGATCAACCTGATGAACGTCACCGGCACGCGCAACGTGCTGGCGCTCGCCAAGGCCCTCGGCGAGCCGGTGTTCAACCACGTCAGCACCGCGTACGTGGCGGGCAGGCGCACCGGCCTGATGCACGAGGAGTTCCCCGGCGACACCGAGTCGGCCAACAACGTCTACGAGGCCACCAAGACCATCGGCGAGCAGGAGGTCGCGGGGTCCGGTCTGCCGTGGCGCGTGCTGCGCCCCTCCATCGTCATCGGCCACTCCGGCACCGGCGCCGCCACCAGCTTCACCGGCATGTACGGCTTCGTCTCGTCCGCGCTGCGCTTCCGCCGCGCCGTGGAGAAGGAGTTCGGCAACCTGCTCCAGCACCGGCGGGTGCCGATCATCGCCGACCCGGACATCGAGTGCGACCTCGTCCCCGTCGACCTGGTGGCGAGGAACGCCGTCGCCATCGGCCGCGAGGGCGCGCTGAGCACCGTCTACCACCTCAACAACGGCGGCTCTCCGACGGTCGGCGAGGTCATCGAGGAGGTCTTCGCCCTCGCCGGACTGCGCGAGCCCCGCTTCGTCTCCAACCGGGGCCTGCTCACCGCGATCGACCTGAAGCTCGACGAGGGCATCCAGTTCTACGCCTCGTACATGATCAACGGAAAGCGCTTCGACCAGACGAACACCGAGTCCGTCTGCGGCGTCGGCGCCCAGCGCTTCGACCTGGACCGCGCGGAGGTGCGCCGCTTCGTGCAGTGGTACCTGGACCGCATCGAGGCCGACGGCCGCAGCTCGGCGCCGGCCCGCGCCGCCTTCGCCTTCAAGCCCACGCGCCGACTGGCCACCACCGGCTGAGCCACTGATCACCGACCGCGCCGACGGTGTCCCCCACCGCCGTCGGCGCCCGGTGCCCTCGCTCCACCGCACGCCGCCGTACGCCGCCACCCACGCCCGAGACGCCGCACCCGTCTCCCGTCCCCTCCAGGAGAGGAGACCGCGCATGCACCTGCCCGACGATCTGCCGAAGCCCGGGAAGCTGTTCACACTGGGTCTGATCACCCAGCAGGCCGCGAAGAAGTACCCCGACTCGCTGTTCTACCTGGACCGGCCCTTCGACCTCGCGCCCGGGCTCGGCCTGCGGCCGACCTACGCGCAGGCCGCCGGGCTCGTCGAGGAGACGGCCGCCCGGCTGTACGCCGCGGGCGTACGCCCCGGCGACACCGTGGCCGTCTTCAAGAGCCACAACGCCGACATCCTCTTCCTCGCCTGCGCCATCGGCCGGGTGGGCGCGGTCCCCGCGATGCTCGCGCCGTTCCTTGAGTGGCCGACGGTGGTGACGATGATGAGCCGGCTGCGGCCGGACCACTTCCTCACCGATCCGGCCGTCCTGGCGCGCGCCGGGGAGCACGCCGACGCGCTGCGCGAGCACACCCCGTCCGTCCTGCTCACCCACGGCGAGCAGGACGGGTTCGACTCGCTGGCCGCGATCGCGCCGGGCGAGGCACCGCCGTACCCCGACATCCCCGAGGACGCGCCCGCACTGATCACCCACACCTCCGGTACGACCGGGGTGCCCAAGCTGGTCGCCGCCGCGCGCCGGGGCACGCAGCTGCCCATCAACACCCAGGCGAAGATGGCGAAGCTGCTGCGCTACCGCGAGACGTTCGCCATGTGCATCTCCTTCGTGCACGCCCGCACCTACGCGGCCCTCGCCACCGCGCTCCAGCTCGGCATCGGCATCGCGCCGCTCGCGAGCGCGGACGTGGACAGCGTGCGCGAGGTGCTCTCCGAGTGCAGGCCGGGCTGTGTCGAGGCGCACCCCAACATGTACCTGCACTGGGAGGAGCTGGCCGGCATCCCGGACGGGCCCTTCGAGCGCGTACGCATCTTCATGAGCACGTTCGACGCCATCCACCCGCGCAGCATCCGCACCCTGCTCGGGGCGAGCAGGCGGCGCTCCCCGCTCTTCATCCAGACCTACGGGCAGACCGAGACCGGCCCGGTCACCATGCGCATCTACACCCGCCGCAACATCGAGAAGGCGGACGGACGTTGCGTCGGCTTCGTCTTCCCCGGCATGACCAAGGCCCGCATCCGGCCCCGCCCGCAGGACGAGGGCACCCGCAACGGCTACATCCAGGCCAGGTCATCCGGCGTCGCCCTCACCTATGTGGGCCAGCAGGAGCTGTACGACGAGCGGTGTGACGACGACTGGTGGAACCTCCAGGACATCGGCTACAAGACCCGCTGGGGCTGTGTGCACCTGATGGACCGTGAGTTCGACCAGACGGACGGCCTGGAGAGCCTGCTGGCCGCCGAGGACTCCCTCATCGAGGCGCTGCCCGAGCTGACCGAGGCCGTCTTCGTCCGGGTCGGCGACACCGTACGGCCCGTGGTGAGCACCCGCAGGGACCAGCCGCTGGACCGCGCCGCGTGGAAGGCCGCCGTCGCGCACCTGCCCGAGTTCCCGGATCCGGTGCACGTGGCCTGGGAGCACATGCCGCACACCGCCACCTGGAAGGTGCAGCGGAACGTCCTCGCCGCCGGTCTGACGGACGGTTCCATTCCGGCTCTGGACGGGGTGCTGAACTGAGATGACCACCCATCCTCTGCCCGTTCCGCTCCCGCAGGAGTGGACCACCGGCGCCGGGGTGCGCGTCGAGCGCGCCCGCACCGCCGTCGACGGCGAGTCCGCCCTGCGGGAGCTGGAGAACGCGCTGGACACCCGCAGGGGCGCCGTCCTGCGCTCCGACTACGAATCCCCCGGCCGCTACCGTCGCCACGCCGTCGGCTACGTCGACCCGCCCGTCGAGATCGTGCTGCGCGGCCTGCGCACGGTGGAGGTCCGCGCGCTCAACGGGCGCGGCGAGGTGCTGCTTCCCGTGCTGCGCGCGGCGGCGCGGCGGACCTTGCGTGACGTCCGTGAGCTCGGTGGCGCCGACGAGCCGGGCTTCACCGGCCTGGTGCGCGCCACGCCCGGCCAGGACATGTTCAGCGAGGAGGACCGGTCGCGCAGGCCCGGCGCCTTCGACTTCGTGCGCGCCGTACGCGACGCGCTGTCCGGCCCCGCGGGTGACTTCCTCGGTCTCTACGGCGCCTTCGGCTACGACCTCGTGCTCGCCTTCGACCCCGTACCGCCACGGCAGCCCGGACGCTCGGCGCACGACCGCGACCTGGTCCTCCACCTGCCGGACGAAGTGATCGTCACCGACCAGGCCGCGGGCACCGCCTGGCGCCACCGCTACGAGTTCACCGCCCACGGCCGCTCCACGCACGGGCTGCCGCGGACCACACCCGCGCGGCTGTTCCGCGCCGGGAACCCCGCGGAAGGACCGGTCGGCGACCACGCCCCGGGCGAGTACGCCGCGCTGGTCGACGTCGCGCGTGAGCGGTTCCGCGCGGGCGACATGTTCGAGGTCGTGGCCAGCCGTACGTTCGACCGGCCCGTGCCCTGCCCGCCCTCCGAGCTGTTCCGCGCCCTGCGCGCCCGCAACCCCTCGCCGTACCAGATGCTGGTGAACCTCGGCGAGGGCGAGCACCTGGTGGGCACCTCGCCGGAGATGTTCGTACGGGTCCACGCGCGGCACACCGCCGACGGCACCGGCTGGCGCGTGGAGTCGGCGCCCATCAGCGGCACCGCCGCCCGCGGCCGCGACGCCATCGAGGACGCCGAACAGGTCAAGGCCCTGCTCGCCTCCGAGAAGGAGGAGGCCGAGCTGACCATGTGCACCGACGTGGACCGCAACGACAAGTCCCGGGTGTGCGAGCCCGGCACCGTCCGCGTCATCGGCCGCCGCCAGCTGGAGATGTACTCGACACTGATCCACACCGTCGACCACGTCGAGGGTGTGCTGCGCCCCGAGCGCGACGCGCTGGACGCCTTCCTCAGCCATATGTGGGCCGTGACGGTCACCGGCGCGCCCAAGCACGCGGCCGTCGCGTTCCTGGAGGAGCACGAACGCTCCCCGCGCCGCTGGTACGGCGGCGCCGTCGGTCGCGTCGGCTTCGACGGCACCCTGGACACCGGCCTCACCCTGCGCACCGTGCAGGTGCGCGACGGTCGTGCCCGGGTGCGCACCGGGGCGACCCTGCTCTACGACTCGGTGCCCGAGGCCGAGGAGCGGGAGACGGAGCTGAAGGCGAAGGCGCTGCTCGACGTGCTCACGGATCTGTCGGTCTCGGGGGCGGGTCGGGGCTCCGGGGTCGGGGAGGCCCGTGGGGCTGTCGGGGCGGGCGAGGTGACTGCGGCGACTGGGGTGGCTGGCCGGGTCGCCCGCGGGGTGGCGGCTGTCGGGGCGGGTGGGGACGGGGCGGGTGGGGACGGCGGCTCCGCGTACCGTCCGCGCGTGCTGCTCGTGGACCACCAGGACTCCTTCGTACACACCCTGGCCGGTTACCTCCGACAGGCGGGCGCCCGCGTCTCGACGTACCGCAGCGGCTTCGACAAGTCCCTGGTCGCGGACGTCGCTCCGGACCTGCTCGTCCTCTCGCCCGGACCCGGCCGCCCCGACGACCACGACACGGCGGGCACCCTGCGCGTCGCCGAGGACCACGGCATCCCGGTGTTCGGCGTCTGCCTCGGCATGCAGGCCATCGTGGAGTACCTGGGCGGGCGCCTCGCCGTGCTCGACCGCCCCTTCCACGGCAGACCGTCGCCGGTCTCGGTGGTGGACGGCGGCGGCGAGCTGCTGCGCGGTCTGCCGCCGCGCTTCACCGCGGGCCGCTACCACTCCCTGTACGCCGACGCCGGGTCCCTGCCGCCCGGCCTGCGGGTCACCGCCCGCTGCCCGGACGGGGTGGCCATGGCCGTCGAGCACGAGAGCCGGCCGCTCGCGGGCGTGCAGTTCCACCCCGAGTCCCTGATGACCCAGTTCGACGACCACGGACAGCTGCTGATCGGCAATGTCCTCGCGCGACTCGCACGACGGCCGCAGCCCGTCGGCGGCGTGCCCCGTGTGTGAGATGGAGAGAGGTTCCACGAGCATGACCGACACCATTGCCCCGGCCGTCGTCGATGCGGCCTCCGCCGAACTCCGGCGGACCTGGCTGGCCCCCGGCGAGCTGCACCCCGACGACCGCCGCGAGTTCGCCGCGATGCTGCGCTACTGCCTGGACGGCACCGAGGACGCCCGGATCCACCTGGAGTCCGTGCCCCGGGTCGAGTTCGGCGCCGCCGACGACGCGCACGCCGACCGTGTCGAGCGGTTCCTCGGCGAGGCGTTCAAGCGGTTCGCGGGCGCCCCGCAACGGGCCGACCGCACCCGCCTCGACCGCTGGGACCTGCCCGCCGAACCCGCGGCGCCCGCCGCCCCTGGCCCGCTCGGCGACACCCCCGCCGACGGCCGCATCGGCCCCGGCCTGTTCGTCAGCGGCCCCCGCAACGCGCTCCTCATCCGCACCCTGGAACGGCTCCTCGGACAGCGAGCCGCACGGCTCGGCGCCGCCGAGTACACGGTGCCCGCGCTGCTGCCCTGGACCACGCTGGAGAAGGCCGGCTACACCGGCAACTTCCCGCAGCACATCACCGCCGCCGGCGTCGTCCGCCCCGACCTGGACGCCCTCGACCGCTTCGGCACCGCCACCGACCCGGCGGCCCGCGCGGCCGAGCTGGAGTTCACCCCGGTCGCCCTCGCGCCCGCCACCTGCCTGGGCCTCTTCGAGCGCTTCCAGGGCGCGCGCCTCGACGAGCCCCTGACCGTCACGGCCACCGGCCAGTGCAGCCGCTACGAGGGCAAGGCCACCGCCGACACCTCACCGACCCGCCGCTGGTCGTTCAGCATGCGCGAGATCGTGTACGTCGGTGACCGACCCGGCGCCCGTGCCTTCCACGCCCAGGTCCTCGAGGAGCTTCTCTCCCTCGCCGAGAGCCTCGGCCTGCCGTGCAAGGTGCAGCCCGCGTCGGACCCGTTCTTCACCAGCGCCCGCCCGCAGCTGGCCCAGTACCAGGCGGCGATGGACGTCAAGTACGAGCTGGTGGGGCGGATGGCGCACGACGGCTCCGGCGTCGCGATCTCCTCGCTCAACTACCACAACCAGCACTTCGGCAAGGGCTTCGACATCGCCTTCGCCGGGCAGCCGGGCTTCTCCGTCTGCTGGGCCTTCGGCCTGGAACGCTGGGCGGAGTGGCTCGGCGGCTACCTCGGCGACGACCCGGCGCAGTGGCCGACCCCGCTGCGCGAGCAGCTCTGACCTCGGGCGCCGGGGGGCGTCGCTTTGGCAGCGGCGCCCCCGCCCCGCCGTCACACAGCGCGCCGGGTCAGCTCCAGGCGTCCTGGAAGTTCCGCCGGGCACGGTGCAGCCGGGAGCGAACCGTGCCGACCGGCAGCGAAAGGACGCGCGCCGTCTCCCGCTCCTCCAGGCCGTAGACCGCGCGCAGCGTGAGGATGTCCCGCTGGTGCGAGGGCAGCCGCTCCAGTACGTCCGCGATGGCGACGCCGAGCGAGGGGTCGGCCGGGGACGGCTGGTCGACCAGCTCCGCCGTCGCGACCTGCCCCGCGCGCCGTGCGGTACGCGCGGCCTCCCGTACCGTCACGGCACGCACCCAGCCGTAGAACGCCGCGGGTTCCTTGAGGGTGCGCAGCCCGCGGTACACGGCGAGCAGCGATTCCTGGACCGCCTCGGGCCGGTGGCCCGCGTCCACCGAGGAGCAGAGCCGCCGTACGAACGGCGTGATGTGGAGCAGCAGATCGTTCACCGCGCGGTGGTTCCCCGCCTGCGCGCTACGGATCAGGTTGGCGATTGGTTGGGCCATGGCCGTCTCGTTCATTCCCCCGCCTTGCATACTTGTCGCAATTACCGGTGAATTCGCGGGGGAGCACACTTACCGAAGGCAGCCGGAATGCCCGGCTCCCTTCTGTCCATCCCCCGTGCGTTCGAGGCTAGTGACGGAGATTCACAGAACAAGTGGGTGGCGCTGGCTGGATTCCGCCATGGCAAATCTTCGCCATCGAGTGGCGCGGAGCGAGGGGCGAGAGGCGAGGGCGGCGATAGGGGACCGCAAAGGTGATGGTCCATACCGATAGTCACAAGCCCCGCGCCCGAAGCGTGATCTGACTCTCACTTACCGCCCTCACCTGCGAGGCCGCCTTAGAGTGACCACCTACGCGTCGGTAGCCGCTGGACAGTGCACAGCTCATTCACCGCGGGGGGCCGCTCTGTGAAAAACCGTGTAACCGGCATCAATGCACAGGTCTCCGAAGCCTCTCGGCTCGCCGTCTATATGGAGCTGCGCGAACGCGGAGGTTCCGATCCGGAAGAGCTGACGGAAAGTTTCGGATTGTCACCCGCGGAAGCGCGGGCGACCTGGGCTTCTCTGCGCCGCCTCGGATTGGTGAGCTGGCCCGCCGAGACGGGGGACCGGGTCGTACCGGTGGATCCGGAATTCGCCCTGATGCGCATGCTCCGGCAGCAGCAGGACATGGCGCAGCGCAGCCTGGAGGAATCCCTGCGGATGCACGAGGCGATGGAGTCGCTGCTCGAGGTGTACCTCCCGGCGACCGGCTCCTCCCAGTCGCGCGTCGAGGTCAGCGCCGCCGGCACCGTCGACGAGATGGTGCAGGCGCTGTACGACGTCACCGACTCGGCGCGCTCCACCCTGCGCACCGCCTACGCGGAGAGCAGCCTTCCGGCCCGGCTGCGCCGCAGGCTCGGCCCGCTCCGCCAGCAGATGTTCGACCGGGGCATTCAGATCCGCTCCATCAGGCTCCGCCGCGACTCGATGTCACCCGGCACCTACGACTCCTTCAGCCGCCTGGTGTCGGCGGGCGTGGAGCTGCGGCTCGCCTCGGTCATCCCGATCAACATGGTGATCATCGATTCCGACTACGCCGTGCTGCCCGCCTCCGCCGACAGTGAGGGGCGCGGCTGCCAGCTCACGATCCGTGGAGCGCCCCTGGTCAACGCGTTCTCCGCGGTGTTCGAGCACATCTGGCGCGAAGCGCCGCCACTCGCCCCTGAGGGCGAGCACTACCCCTCCGGTCACCCCTCCGGCCTCTCCAACGAACAGCGCACCCTGGTCCAGTTGCTGGCCGACGGCATGAAGGACGAGGCCATCGCCCGCACCCTCGGCGTCTCACCGCGCACCGCCAGCCGGCTCATCGCCGATCTGATGCAACGCCTGGGCGTCACCAGCCGCTTCGCCGCGGGCGCCCGCGCCGCCCAGTACGGCCTCCTCACCGACGCCCACCCCATGCAGCTGCCCCCGGTCCCCCGACCGGACCCGGAACCGGAACCGGCCCTCGGCGGCTGACCGACCATCAGGGCAGCCGGCTCTCACTTAGAGCCAGCTGGCCCTCACTTAGAGCCGACTGGCCCTCCCTTAGAGCCAGCTGACTCTCACGCTGGTCACCACTCCTGAATCCGGTCCACCCGCGTCCGGACCGTCCACATCCGAGCCAACCGGGTCCGGACCCACCGGATCAACTTGTCGTCGGCCGAGTTCGCCGGCCCACACCCGCTCCAGCATCCGGCGGACGGTGCCCACGATGTCGGGCGCCGCTGCGCGCAGACCATCCGCGTCCGCCGCCGAGATGTCGTCCGGGGAGATACCGGCCTCGTGCAGCAGGCTGGAGATGTCCGTGAGCCTGCTCGTCAGCCATGCCAGGGGATCGTCGGACAGTTCCTCGACGAAAGTCCGCGGACCGGGTTCCCAGCCGACGATGCCGGGGTGATGGTGCGTGCGGTCGAACGTGTTCGGTGCGGCGTTCGCGTCCTGGAGGAGATCCAACCGCCACAGCGGGCGACCAATCGTGATGGGGCGCGCCGAGTACATGGAACCGGGCAGCTCGCCACTTTCGAAGACTCGTAGCTCCAGCCGTACGCCGCGCTCGGCGGACTCCTGGCCGTCCAGCGGGTACGGGTTCAGGAAGTAGAGGTCGCTCACCACGACACCGACCCGCTCGAAGGCGAATGCGCACAGCACGCCGACCCCCTGGGCTTTTCGTGGACATGCGAATCCTGTGCTGCCGAGCCTACGGAAGCCTGCCGCTGCCACGCGGGCCAGAACCGGCCAAGACGAACTTCACTTCCACGCGACTCCGTATGCGTTCCTCTATACGCGTGGTGTGAAGCGCTGTTCGGGTGAGCTTGCGGCCGGCTCCGGCTCAGGCGGTCGCCGACGGGCAAGACGATCTCGACAGCGTCTTCCGAACAGAATGAGGACTCCCCATGCGTCTGCGTACCACCGTCGCCGCGACCGCCCTGGCCGTCGTCTCCGTCCTTGGCATGGCGAGCGCCGCGGCTGCCCATGACAACCCGTACCACGACGGGGCCACCGACCAGACCGGTGCCGCCATCGCCGGCTCCAACGGAAGTGGCCTGGCCTACCACCACAACCAGTCCTGGGACTCCGACCGCTGATCTGACAGCGGACGGAAGCGGCCGGAGCGGCCGGATCGCACGAGCGTGCGGCCCGGCCGCTCAGCGCTGTCCGGGCGCTCTCCCCGTCTGCGGGGCCTGGGTTCGGGCGGGGGCCTGGGTTCGGGCGGGGGCCTGGGTTCGGGCGCGGGCCCGGGTTCGAGCGCGGGCCCGGTGGTCAGCCGGTGCCGCCGAGGAGCCCACCGTTCCCGCCGGTGGCTCCTGTCCCGACGGGCGGCGTGGACGGCTGGAGGGTGACGCCACCGGAGCCATCACCGGCCTGGCACTCGAAGTCGTACAGCAGGCAGCTCGCTTCCGGCGTGGGACTGGCGGCCGGGCCGCTCGTCGGCTCGCCGGTGGGCCCGCTGGCGTGCTCGCTGGTGGGCCCTCTGGTGTGCTCCACCGGCTGAGCGGTCGGCCGGCGGAGCGGTTCAGGGCCGGGTCGGGGACTCCCACCGAACACGGCGACGGCGATCGAGACGACCACGGCGCCGACAATGACGAGGACGACGGCGACGACGAGTCCGCCCGTGCGGCGGGAGGGCGCGGGAGCGCTCACTGACGGTTCCTTCCGGGCCGGGGCGCAGAGCCGGACAGTCGTCCTGAACGAAACATGCGTCGCCGAGCAGGCTCCTACCCGCAACCCCGCGCTATTCCACCTCCGGCACCACCGTCGCCTGCCATGCGCCCGGGCGCATACCTGTCGCCTTCCGGAAGAACGCCGAGAAATTGGACGCGTCGGGAAAACCGAGCGCGCCGGCGCAGCGGGCCGAGGTGAGACGGTCGTGTGCGAGGAGCCGCTTGGCTTCCAGGACGAGCCGCTCGACGATGTACGCCTTCGCGGTCCGGCCGGTGACCTGCTGCACCGCCCTTGAAAGGGTGCGGGGCGCGTATCCGAGGGCCTGGGCGTAGTAACCGGCGTCGTGATGCTCCCGGAAGTGCGCCTCGACACTGGCCCTGAACATGCGGAACACCGGATGCGTCGCCCGCGCCTCGGTGTGCGGCGGCCGGAGCCGGGCGATGAGGGCGGAGAGCAGGATCGCGGGCAGCTCCGCCGAGGCACCACCGGGCGGGGCGGACGCTTCGAGAAGGAGATGGTCTCGCGCGGTGTCGACGAACGGCCAGTCGGCGTCGGAAATGCTCCAGTGCGCGACCAGGTCGGGGGCCGCGACAAGGTCCCGGGTGGCGGGGGTGACCGGCGCCGTCGGCACGAAAAGCACGACGTGCCCTGCCACACCGGCGATGTCGTCCCATCGATGCACCGCTCCTGGGGCCACCCACACCGCGGACCGCTCCCGGAGCGGATGCCGGACGAAGTCCACCGTGACGGATCCGTGCCCGGCATCGACGACCGCCAGGACATGGAAGTCGGCACGCTGTGTCCCGCCGTCGTTGATCTCGCGGAGGCGGTCGAACGTCATCGTCTCGACAGCGGCGGCATCGCACCCGACGGGCTGGTAGGTCATCTGCCTGATCACGGCCATGAGTCCAGTTTTCACCATCGAGCGACCGCTCACGCCGATGCCCTGGCACAACCGCAGGCATTCAATGAAGACACGGAAAAACCGTCCCGCAATGCCGTGCCGATGGGCGCCGATGAACGCCGATGGGCGCCGATGAACGCCGAACGGAAGAGCCACGATGAACACGACACAGCAGCCGCTCCTGCCCGCTTATGACCACCGGCCGGGAACCGGACCCACCCTCGTGTTCCTGCACTACTGGGGTGGCTCCGCCCGCACCTGGGACCTCGTCGTCGACCGTCTTGCGGGTCGCGACATCCTCACCGTCGACTTCCGCGGCTGGGGTCGCTCCAGCGACATGACAGGCCCCTACACCCTCCGCCGGTTCGCCGACGACACACTCGCCGTGATCGCCGACGCGGGCCTCACCGACTACCTGCTCGTCGGCCACTCCATGGGCGGCAAGGTCGCGCAGCTCATCGCGGCGACCCGTCCCGCCGCCCTGCGCGGGATCATCCTCGTCGGCTCCGGCCCGGCGAAACCGGCCGCGCAGATCACCCCGGAGTACCGGGAAACCCTTTCCCACGCCTACGACTCCGAGGAGTCCGTCGCCTACGCACGGGACAACATTCTCACCGCGACCGCCCTGCCCGAACCGATCAGAGAACAGGTCGTGACCGATTCACGCACCGGCACCGACGCCGCCCGCACGGAGTGGCCGCTGCGCGGCATCGCGGAGGACGTCTCCGAGTACACCCGCATGATCGACGTCCCCGCCCTCGTCATCGCCGGAGAGAACGACCATGTCGAGCCAGTCCACGTCCTCGTCGACCACCTGCTCCCCTACCTCCCCGAAGCCGACTTCACGGTGCTCCCGGACACGGGCCACCTGATCCCCCTGGAAGCTCCAGCCGCCCTAACCAAGGCCATCACGGCTTTCGCCCCGACCACCTGACCATCCGATCGGCCTGCCCGTCGCCATGCACCAACTCCCCGAACCACTCGGCAGTGCCCTCACCGTCGAAGATCTCCGACCGCTCCTTGCCCCCACGACTGCCCCGGCCGCCACCGGACCACCCACGAGACCCGACCACCCTTGCGCCCACGCGCCACCCCCCGCGCCAGAGTGGGCACACAGGGCACGAACAAGCCCCTCCGACCTACGTTTCCGCAGGTCAGAGGGGCTTTCCGATTGTGGAGCCTAGGGGAGTCGAACCCCTGACATCTGCCATGCAAAGACAGCGCTCTACCAACTGAGCTAAGGCCCCAAGACGACACCTCGACCGGAAGAAGCGCCTCCCGCCGTGCATCGCAGACCAGAGTACCGGGTCACCCCCCGGATCCCGCAAAAGGATTGGGGCTCCCGGTCGACGACCACGCTCCGTAAGATGCACGACGTGGTTCGCGGCAGCGAACCGCGGTCTTAGGGGAAGCGATGGGGAGACGCAAATGGACGCCGCACAGCAAGATACGACCGCGAGAGCACGAGAGCTCCAGCGGAACTGGTACGGGGAGCCGCTGGGGGCGCTCTTCCGTCGCCTCATCGACGACCTCGGCCTGAACCAGGCACGCCTCGCCGGAGTCCTCGGCCTGTCCGCGCCCATGCTGTCCCAGCTGATGAGCGGGCAGCGCGCCAAGATCGGCAACCCCGCCGTGGTCCAGCGCGTCCAGCTCCTGCAGGAACTGGCGGGCCAAGTCGCGGACGGCAGCGTGAGCGCCGCCGAGGCCACCGACCGCATGGACGAGATCAAGAAGTCCCAGGGCGGCTCCGTCCTCACCAACACCTCGTCGACGGCGACGAGTTCCGGCGCCCCCACGGTCAAGCGCGTCGTGCGCGAGATCCAGTCGCTGCTGCGCTCCGTCGCGGCCGCCGGTGACATCATCGATGCCGCCGACTCCCTCGCCCCCACCCACCCGGAACTGGCAGAGTTCCTCCGGGTGTACGGCGCCGGGCGCACCGCGGACGCGGTCGCCCACTACGAGGCGCACCAGAGCTGAGCCGTCGACCGGGTCGCCGCCCGGCCCGGAAGGGGAGCGGAGCGCGACCATGGGTGAGGTCTTCGCCGGCCGGTACGAACTGGTCGACCCGATCGGACATGGGGGAGTCGGAGCGGTCTGGCGCGCCTGGGACCACCGGCGACGCAGGTACGTGGCCGCCAAGGTGCTCCAACAGAGCGACGCACACTCCCTGTTGAGGTTCGTACGGGAACAAGCCCTGCGAATCGATCACCCCCATGTACTCGCGCCCGCCAGCTGGGCCGCCGACGACGACAAGGTCCTGTTCACCATGGACCTGGTCGGCGGCGGCTCGCTGGCGCATGTCATCGGGGACTACGGCCCGCTGCCGCCCCACTTCGTCTGCGCCCTCCTCGACCAGCTCCTCTCCGCACTCGCGGCCGTCCACGCCGAAGGCGTCGTACACCGTGACATCAAGCCGGCCAACATCCTGCTCGACGCCACCGGCGCCGGCCGCCCGCATCTGCGCCTGTCCGACTTCGGCATCTCGATGCGCAAGGGCGAGCCCCGGCTGACCGAGACCGACTACGTGGTGGGAACGCCCGGCTACTTCGCCCCCGAGCAACTACTGGGCTGCGAGCCGGATTTCACCGCCGACCTCTTCGCCGTCGGCCTCGTCGCCCTGTACCTCCTGGAGGGCGCCAAGCCGGACAGCAAGGCGCTGATCGAGTACTTCGCCGAGCACGGCACACCACGGGCCCCGCAGGGTATGCCCGAACCTCTCTGGCAGGTCATCGCCACCCTTCTCCAACCGGATCCCCAGACGCGCTTCCGTACCGCCACGGGTGCGCGCAAGGCGCTTGCCTCGGCCGTGGAGATGCTGCCCGAGCCGGGCCCCGACGACGAGCTCATCGAGATCTTCGACCAACTCCCTCCACTACCTGCCGGTTTCGGCCCCGTCGGGCCTCTCGCCCCCATGCCACGCACGGGCTCCCGCCCCCGCCATGCGCGCCCCACACCTGGGTCCACACGGCCCGGCACGTCGGCCGCGCCACCTTTGGCACCACCTTCTTCGGCCCCGCCTCCTTCAACGCCGCCGTCTCCCGCCCCGCCGTCTTCAGCCCCGCCTTCCTCAACGCCGCCGTCTTCAGCCCCGCTTCCCTCGGCGTCGCTGTCTTCGGCACCGCCTCCCTCGGCGCCACTGTCGTCCGCCCCGCCTCCCTCAGCCCCGCTGTCTTCGGCCCCGTCCCCTTTCACACCACCACCTTTCGCTGAGGCACCTTTCACCTCACCGTCTCTGACCCCACCGGACGTGGCGCCGCAACCGCTAGCCCCAGCGCCCATGGCCCCGCCGCCTCCACAGTCACCGGCTCCGATACCACCAGCTCCGATGCCACCGATGCCATCGCCCTCGGCATCAGCTCCCACGCCCCTTCCGACGCCGGCCCCCACCGCCACCTCGACGCCGACTCCGATTCCCCTCGCTGACGACTCGCCTGAGCAGCCATCAGGTCTCGGGCCAGGCGCCCGGCCGCCCTCCCGCTCGGGCACGGGCGGCTTCCACTTGCCCCCGCCTCTGCTGCCCCCTCAGCCGTCCACTCCCCCCACTCCGATGCCGTTGCCTTTACAGGTGACGCCCGCGCCCGCGCCCGATCCCACGCAAGTCCCCTCCTCCCACCGGAACGCGCCCCCGCCCCCGCCCGCACCCCAAGACCCCGCACAAGCCCCGACGTCCTCGGCACACCGCGATCCCGCTCTCGCTCCTGCTCCCGCTCTCCCTTCTACTTATCGATACACCGCTCAAGCCGTCCAGGTTCCACCTCTGAACCACCCAATCTCCCGGCCCCACACCGCGGCTCGTCCCGGCCCATCGGAGCGTTTCGGGCCGCCCGCGAAAGTGGCGATCCCGATGCTGTTCGTCGCCCTGACCTGCCTCACCGTGGGGTTTTGGGCCCTCGCGCAGCTCTGACGGGCCAGACGGTGTCGCCGGATCCGAGCCGACAGCTTCACCAGCCTCGCGACGGCCCGAACTCCACGGACTCAGGAGCATCCGCTCCCCCGGCTCCGGCTCCGGCCCCGGTTCCCGTTCCGGCCCCGGGCCCAGCCGACGCCCCAGCCCCAGCCCCCGCCGAGGCCGCCGCAGCAACCGCAGCCGACGCCCTGCGCCGCCCGATGAGCGTCCACATGCCAAGGACCCCCAGCAGCACCGCCCCGCCCCCGATCCCACCGGCGGCGACCACCACCAGCAGCCCGTCGGTCTCGGCATCCGCGCCGCTCCCGACCGCCGTCTCGCCGCGCTTCGCGGCCTCCGTGTCCCGCTCAGTGACGCCGAAGTCCTCGGCGGGGACGGGCGATCCCGCGTAGGCAGGACCCGGCTGCGGCGACCCGTCGACGTCCACCCTCAGCGTCAGTTCCAACGGAGCGTCACCGAACCTCTCCGCGACTTGCGGGCTGAGGTGGACCGACAGGTAGTACCAACCGGCGAACCTCATCGCGGACACCTTGTCGGCCAGGGCAAAGCGGTTCTCGTACGCCACCGGTGGCAGTGGGTCCAGGGCAACGGACTTCTGCCGGCCGTCATACGCCGTATCGGCGTCACCGGCCTCGGCGCGCACCGGGTTGGACAGCGACATGACCAGAGCGGAGGAGACATACCCCGCACTCCGGCCCAGCCCGCGCCCCGTCCGGTCTGAGCCGCTCTCCGTCGCGCCCGCTCCGCTCCCCGCCCCGTCCCTCTTCGCGCCCACCCCGTTCGTACTGCCGAGCTCGGCAGCGACCGAGATTTGCTGCCCCCAGTCGACCGGCACTCTGTAGAAGAGGGTCTCGCCAGGCTCTATGCCGGATCCCCAGACACCTTTTGCCAGCCCTCGCGCCGTACTGAAGCTCGTGCCGCCCTCACGCGTCCTCCGCTCGCCCGACGGTGGTACAGGGGTCGCGGAGTCCCACGTCCTCGGTGGCTCCGACGCACTGCCCGTTCTCAGCGCGGGTTCTGACGCCACGTGAAGTTCCAGGTCCCAGTCCTCCTGGACGGAACGCCGCACCGAACCCGAGGCTCTGGCCCGCTCGACGAGCACGTAGTAGGTACCGGCCTGGGCACACGTCCTCTCGTCTGGTCCGACCCTGCGTACCGCCGTGGCCGTGATCGGACGCGGGCTCTCCGAAGAGCCGAACCGTGCCTCTTCCGTCTCCATAGGGCTGCAGTTGTTGCCGTCGGCGTCCTGGACGGACACCTCGACCCCGTCGGCATAGGAGACCTGGCTGCCGGGCTTCGGAACAGCGGTGACGGAGACGTACGCGCTGTCTCGTGCCTTGAGCTCAAGACGGTAGAAGCGCTGTCCCACGCGCGGGAGGGTGCTTTTGTACGTCTTCCCGGGCGTGAGTCGGGGCCCCTCGACGTTGTTCATCGCGCCCTCGACCGTCTCGGCGTCGGCCGCGAAGGCGTAAGGGCGGGGTGTGCCCGCAGCGGCCCCGGCCTGCCCCGGGCACCCGGCCACCCCCCACAACGCGGCGACGGCCAACGCGGCCACGGCAGGCACGGCTCGACGGCGGCCCCATCCTGTCGCCCCCGCCCCCCGGCACTCGCTCAGCCGCCGCCCCATCTCACGCCACCCCTTGCCGCTCGCGAACACCCAGCCGTCCCGCCCGTCCCGACGGTCCTGCCCGCCCGGCGCCACGCGGACACCCACACGAACTCGCCACCGGCGCGACCGCCGCGTCCCTTACGTTCGCTTACGCAAGCACCTCATTCACGCATGCGAATCGACGGCGAATCGGCGACGGCTCCGCCATCCGTGATCCACCACCCCGGAGCCACGACCACGGACATGCCCGTCCCACCCGGCTCCACAGCCACTCAAGCCCCACCCGACCCCAAGCACCACAAAGCCCCGGCCGCAAATGCGACCGGGGCTTGTGAAGTGACTGTCGTCGATACTCACGAACCCGTGGGCACGGAGTCAGTCGCCTCCGTCCACAGATCCTGCTCGGCGCGATCCGCCTGGATCTGGCGGTACACGAGGAGCCCGCCGATGGCGGCCAGTGCGACCAGGAGAAGCTTCTTCACCGCGCGACCTCGTCTTTCCTTGACGTAGGGGACTTCTGGCGCCCGACTATACACACCGAGCGATATCGATCGGTGACCTGGATCGGTCTCAACTCCCGCCCCGCGCACAGCAGTCGATATGGGCCCCGGCAGCCCGCGGAGTTCCCCGCCTCGCTGTGACTTTCGCCGCTTTGCCCCTTTCTCGGCTCTCTTGCGGCCATCCGGGTGGTGTTCATCGGAACATCGACGCCACGCGAGCGTCGGTCCCTCACTCCCGGCCCCACATACACATCATGAGGAAAGTACGCAAATCGCCCAACCCGAATTGAGGGACCATGTCCGGCAACAAGGCCACGAAGCTGTGGACAACGATCGTCACCGCATTCCTCGCGCTCTTCGCCGCGCTGGGGCTCACCACGACGGCCGCCGCGGCCACGGCCGTACAGGAGACCACGAACGCACGTGACACCACGGTGTGCGCGCCGACACCGATGATGGCGGCCCTCTGGTCGGCGGCGTACGAACGGTCCCTGCCACCCACGATGAAGCAGCGCATCCGCGCCGAGGCCCATGGTTCGTCCCCCAGCTGCCGGCACCTGCCCCCATCGGACACGGAAGCCGAGGCTGAGACCACCGCGAACGAACCAAGGCTGGCCGCGGAACCGTAACCCCCGGCCCACACCCAGGGCGCCCGCCCTCCAAAGCCTCCTCAGAAGGCCCCCGGCCACCACAGGCCGGGGGTCTTCTCGTGCCCGCAGGGGCACAGTCAGGTGCGGGATCGTCAGAGGATCGGCCCGGAAAGGTGAGGCAGGAGGCATACTGGGCGCAGAGCGCGACAGGGGTGCCGGTCGATGACCGTGCGCCTAGGCGTCCCCGAACCCCGGACGGCGATCTCATCGGGCTTGGCCGTGTCCGGCTAGCGAGACCGGTCGTAACAGCGCGGAGAATTGCTCGGCTGGGGCCCCAGCCGTTCATGTTCCGGGCGGTGTTCGGCCAGCAGCACCGCCAGCAGCTGTTGGCCCTCTTCCGCCGTCGCGGCGGTAGAGGGCCTTTCAGCGCGCTCCCACCCGGGGGCAACCATTCTCGCCGAGCTCCTGGAAGGCCCCTGACCGGCTGATGTCAGCTGACACCAGCCGCAGATGACAAAGACCCCCAACCATGATCGGTTGAGGGTCTTCATGCTGGTGGGGCTAACAGGATTTGAACCTGTGGCCTCATCCTTATCAGGGATGCGCTCTAACCAACTGAGCTATAGCCCCGCCGCGCTGCGGTGTGTCCCGCGCGCTGACCTCTGAAGATTAGCGCACCTGGGGGCCAGTCCCAAAATCGATACCCGCGCGCGGGGGAGCGGGCGCTACTCGTCCTCGGCCAGGGTCAGCTCGACGCCGCCCACGAAGCCCGCGGAGAGGTTGTAGATGAAGGCGCCCAGCGTCGCGAGGGCGGTCGCCAGGATGACGTCGATGACCGCGATGATCGACGTGAACATCAGGACGCGCGGGAGCGACAGGAAGGACTGCAGGTCGAAGCCGTTGGACTCGTTCGAGCCCGTCGCCTCGGAGATCGTGCCGCCGACCGTGGAGAAGACACCCATGGCGTCCATGACCATCCACAGGACGGCCGCCGCGACGATCGTGCAGATGCCGAGGGCGATGGAGAGCAGGAAGCTGACCTTCATCACCGACCAGGGGTCGGTCCTGGACACGCGAAGACGTGCCTTGCGGGTGCGCGGCACCGTGCGCGCCCCGGTCCGCGGCCGGCGCACCGAGCCCGTCTGGGAGCCCTGCTGATACGCCTGCGGCGGGTGGTAGGGCTGGGAGGACTGCTCCCTGGCCTGGCGCTCCCCCGGCAGCGCCCCGCCCGCCTGCGCGCCCTTTCCGGCCGCGTACGACGTGTCGTACTGGCCGGAAGCCTGACTGGAAGCATGACCAGAAGTCCCTGGCCCTCGGGTGTCCGTCACAGTCCCCCCCTGGGATCCATGAGACTCATGAGAGTCGTGTGCATCAGTGGCGGAGCCACGGGCACCGTCCGTACCGGTAGTGCCGGTCCGCTTTGCCTCGGCGCCCGTGGCTCCGCTCACGATGATTCTCCTCGCGCTACTCGGCCGAGGAGTCCGTGCCCTCGTCCGTACCGGTGGCCGGCTCGGCAGCGTCCGATTCGTCGACGACGATGTCTCCGTCGACTTCCTCGGCCTCGCGCCCGGCCTCGGCGTTACGAGCGATACCGACCACGGCATCGCGCTTGCCCAGGTTGATCAGTTGGACGCCCATGGTGTCACGGCCCGTCTCCCTGACCTCGTTGACTCGCGTACGAATCACACCGCCGGACAGCGTGATGGCGAGGATCTCGTCGGTCTCCTCGACCACCAGGGCGCCGACGAGCTCGCCGCGGTCCTCCACGATCTTGGCGGCCTTGATGCCGAGGCCACCGCGACCCTGGACGCGGTACTCGTCGACGTTGGTCCGCTTCGCGTACCCACCGTCGGTGGCGGTGAACACGAACGTACCCGGACGAACGACATTCATCGAGAGAAGCTCGTCGCCGTCGCGGAAACTCATTCCCTTGACGCCCGAAGTGGCGCGGCCCATCGGGCGCAACGCGTCGTCCGTTGCGGTGAACCTGATCGACTGGGCCTTCTTGCTGATGAGGAGCAGGTCGTCCTCGGACGAGACGAGCTCGGCACCGATCAGCTCGTCGTCCGAACCGTCGTCCGTCTCGCGGAGGTTGATGGCGATGACGCCGCCCGAGCGGGGCGAGTCGTAATCCTTGAGCGGTGTCTTCTTTACGAGGCCGCCCTTGGTGGCGAGCACCAGGTAGGGCACGGCTTCGTAGTCACGGATCGCGAGGATCTCGGCGATCTGCTCGTCCGGCTGGAAGGCGAGGAGGTTCGCCACGTGCTGGCCGCGCGCGTCGCGTCCGGCGTCGGGAAGCTCGTAGGCCTTGGCGCGGTAGACGCGTCCCTTGTTGGTGAAGAACAGCAGCCAGTGGTGTGTCGTCGACACGAAGAAGTGGTCGACGATGTCGTCCTGCTTGAGCTTCGTGCCGCGCACGCCCTTGCCGCCGCGCTTCTGCGAGCGGTAGTCCTCCGTCTTGGTGCGCTTGATGTAGCCACCGCGCGTGATGGTGACGACGATGTCCTCTTCGGCGATCAGGTCCTCCATGGACATGTCGCCGTCGAAGGGCACCAGGGCGGAGCGGCGGTCCTCGCCGAACTTGTCGACGATCGCCGCGAGCTCCTGGCTGATGATCTGGCGCTGCTTCTCGGGCGAGGCCAGGATCGTGTTGTACTCGTTGATCTTCGCCTGGAGCTCGTCGTGCTCGGCGACGATCTTCTGGCGCTCCAGGGCGGCGAGGCGGCGCAGCTGCATCTCGAGGATGGCGTTGGCCTGGATCTCGTCGATCGAGAGCAGGCCCATCAGGCCCTCGCGCGCGATGTCGACGGTCTGGCTGCCGCGGATGAGCGCGATGACCTCGTCGATGGCGTCCAGGGCCTTGAGGAGGCCACGCAGGATGTGCGCCCGCTCCTCGGCCTTGCGCAGCCGGTACTTCGTGCGCCGGACGATGACCTCGACCTGGTGCGTGACCCAGTGCCGGATGAAGGCGTCCAGCGAGAGGGTGCGCGGCACGCCGTCGACCAGGGCCAGCATGTTGGCGCTGAAGTTCGACTGCAGGTCGGTGTGCTTGTAGAGGTTGTTCAGGACGACCTTGGCGACCGCGTCCCGCTTCAGGACGATGACGAGGCGCTGGCCGGTGCGCGAGGAGGACTCGTCGCGGACATCGGCGATGCCGCCGACCTTGCCGTCCTTGACCAGGTCGGCGATCTTCTGCGCGAGGTTGTCGGGGTTGGTCTGGTACGGCAGCTCGGTGACCACCAGGCACTGGCGGTTCTGGATCTCCTCGACCGCGACGACCGCGCGCATCGTGATGGAGCCACGGCCCGTGCGGTACGCCTCCTCGATGCCCTTTCGGCCCACTACGAGGGCACCGGTCGGGAAATCGGGTCCCTTGATGCGCTCGATAAGGGCGTCGAGCAGCTCCTCGTGGGAGGCGTCGGGGTGCTCGAGGGCCCACTGCGCGCCCGCCGCGACCTCGCGGAGGTTGTGCGGCGGGATGTTGGTGGCCATACCGACCGCGATGCCCGCCGAACCGTTGATCAGCAGGTTCGGGAAGCGCGCCGGCAGGACCGTCGGCTCCTGGTTGCGGCCGTCGTAGTTGTCCGTGAAGTCGACGGTCTCCTCGTCGATGTCACGGACCATCTCCATGGCCAGCGGCGCCATCTTGCACTCGGTGTACCGCATGGCGGCCGCCGGGTCGTTGCCCGGGGAGCCGAAGTTGCCGTTGGAGTCCACCAGCGGCATCCGCATCGACCACGGCTGGGCGAGGCGCACCAGGGCGTCGTAGATGGAGGAGTCACCGTGCGGGTGGTACGTGCCCATGACGTCGCCGACCACGCGGGCGCACTTGTAGAAGCCCTTCTCGGGGCGGTAGCCGCCGTCGTACATCGCATACAGGACGCGGCGGTGCACGGGCTTCAGGCCGTCCCGTACGTCGGGCAACGCGCGGGACACGATGACGGACATCGCGTAGTCGAGGTAGGAGCGCTGCATCTCCGTCTCGAGCCCGACGGGCTCGACACGCATGCCCACGCCGGGAACGGCGGGTTCCTCTTCAGGCGTCACAGGCGTCACAGGGGTGTTCTCGTCGGCCATTGCTGGTCAAAGTCCTTTCGAGGTGCGGCTTGTACGGGCCGACTCAGATGTCGAGGAAGCGAACGTCCTTGGCATTGCGCTGAATGAACGAGCGCCGTGCCTCGACGTCCTCTCCCATCAGCACCGAGAAGAGGTCGTCGGCCTGTGCCGCGTCGTCCAGGGTGACCTGTCCGAGCACGCGGTGTTCCTGGTCCATCGTCGTGATGCGCAGTTCCTCGGCGTTCATCTCACCGAGGCCCTTGAAGCGCTGGACCGAGTCGTCCCTGATGCGCTTGCCCGCTTGGCGGCCGAGGTCCACCAGGGCGTCGCGCTCGCGGTCCGAGTACGCGTACTGGAAGTCGTCGCGCGACCACTTGATCTTGTAGAGCGGCGGGCGCGACAGGTAGATGTGCCCGTGCTCGACCAGCGGACGCATGAAACGGAACAGGAACGTCAGGAGCAGCGTGTTGATGTGCTGACCGTCGACGTCGGCGTCCGCCATCAGGATGATCTTGTGATAGCGGAGCTTCTCGATGTCGAAGTCCTCGTGCACACCGGTGCCGAACGCCGAGATCAGCGCCTGGACCTCCTGGTTGTGCAGGATCTTGTCGACGCGCGCCTTCTCGACGTTCAGGATCTTGCCTCGGATGGGCAGGATCGCCTGGTACATCGGGTCGCGGCCGGACTTCGCCGAACCACCGGCGGAGTCACCCTCGACGATGAAGATCTCGCACTTCGTCGGGTCGTTCGACTGGCAGTCGGAGAGCTTGCCGGGCAGCGACGCCGTCTCCAGGAGGCCCTTGCGGCGGGTCAGGTCGCGTGCCTTGCGGGCGGCGACGCGGGCCGTGGCGGCCTGGATGCCCTTGCGGATGATGTCCGCCGCCTCGTTCGGGTTCCGGTCGAACCAGTCCGTGAGGTGCTCGTGGACGACCTTCTGCACGAAGGTCTTGGCCTCGGTGTTGCCCAGCTTGGTCTTGGTCTGGCCCTCGAACTGGGGTTCGCCGAGCTTCACCGAGATGATCGCCGTCAGACCCTCGCGGATGTCCTCGCCCGTGAGGTTGTCGTCCTTCTCACGCAGCAGCTTCTTCTCGCGCGCGTAGCGGTTGACCAGACCCGTCAGCGCGGCCCTGAAGCCCTCCTCGTGCGTACCGCCCTCATGCGTGTGGATGGTGTTCGCGAAGGAGTACACGCCCTCGCTGTACTGCGAGTTCCACTGCATGGCGATCTCGGCCGAGAGGAGGCGGTCCTTGTCCTCGGCCTCGACGTCGATGACGGTCGGGTGGACGACCTCGCCCTTGCGGGAGTTGAGGTACTTCACGAAGTCGACGATGCCGCCTTCGTAGTGGTACGTCACCGTGCGGGCCTCGGCGGCCTCGTCGTCGGTCGCCTCGGCCGAGTCCGCGTTCGCGGTCGCCTTCGCCGACTCGCGCTCATCAGTGAGTTTGATGGTCAAACCCTTGTTGAGGAACGCCATCTCCTGGAAGCGCCGTGCCAGCGTCTCGAAGGAGTACTCGGTGGTCTCGAAGATGTCGCCGTCGGCCCAGAAGGTGACCGAGGTGCCGGTCTCCTGAGTGGCCTCGTGCCGCTCGAGCGGGGCGGTCGGGGCGCCGCTCTTGTAGTCCTGCGTCCAGCGGTAGCCGTCGGTCCTGATCTCGACCGAGAGCTTCGTGGAGAGCGCGTTCACCACGGAGACGCCGACGCCGTGCAGACCACCGGAGACGGCGTAACCGCCGCCGCCGAACTTGCCGCCCGCGTGCAGCACGGTGAGCACGACCTCGACGGCCGGCTTCTTCTCCACGGGGTGCATGCCGACCGGGATGCCACGGCCGTTGTCGATGACGCGCACGCCGCCGTCGGCGAGGATCGTGACGTCGATCGTGTCCGCGTGTCCGGCCAGGGCCTCGTCGACGGAGTTGTCGACGACCTCCTGCACCAAGTGGTGCAGGCCACGCTCACCGGTCGAGCCGATGTACATGCCCGGTCGCTTGCGGACCGCGTCCAGACCCTCGAGGACGGTAATCGCGCTGGCGTCGTACGCCGTGGCTGAGGCCTTGGCAGTCCCTGCCAGGGCCTCGGTGGACGGAATGTTCTCGTTGGGGTTGCCGGAATCGGCCACGAAGCGCCCTTTCTGGCACAGCACAAGCCAAGCGTCCGGCGGTGGCCGGAGCGGCTGCGTCGTTCAGCGATAGTCAGCGTTGCTCGGTGCGTCCCACAAGTGAGGCGGGATTAGCTTCCAGTCTACCGGTAGCGCTGACAGTGATGGGGGTTTGCCGGTACCTGAGTCCGCATGTGCCGTCCTGAACGGGACTCGGCCGACTCCCCATATGCGGAACGGGGCTCCAAAGGGCTCACAGCGGCACTCAGCGCTTCGGGCCGTCAACCCCCAGCTACCGTCGCCGACGGCCTCAGCCGTAGGTGTCGCCGGGACCCGTGCTTCCCGGTGCGCGCAAGGGTCCGAAGCGGTGCGTGGGGCCCTGGGGGCCGAGCACCTTGATGAGGCGTACGGTGCCGTGGCCCAGGTCCTCGTTGAGGCGCGCGACGAGTTGCGGGGCCATGAGGCGGAGCTGCGTCGCCCAGGCCGTCGAGTCGCACTGCACGGTCAGGACGCGCTCGTCCTCGTCGTACCTCTGCGGGACGCAGTGGTTGGCCAGGTCGTCGCCGACGATCTGTGGCCAGCGCCCCATCACGCCGCCCACCGCGGCCGGCGTCTCCCAGCCACGCTCGGTGATCAGGCGATTGATCGCGGAACCCAGCGGCAGCGGGTCGCGTCCGTCGGCGCGCGCGCCGGACCGCAGTCCGCCCCGCCGTGCCTGCTTCTTCTGCTGCGCGGCGTCCCCACGCGCGCGTGCCTGTTCTTTCGCGGCCCGCAGGGCGACCCGGGCGAGGTCGACACCGGAGGGCTCGGGGGTCTTCGGCGTGCCCGCGTCACCGGCGCCGCCCTTGGCGGGCTCCTCGGTGCTCATACGCGTTCCACCGCGCCGTCCGAGACCGCGAACCGGGTGCCGGCCAGGACACCCGGCACGTCGTCGCCCACAGCCGCGGTGACCAGCACCTGCTCGCCCGGCGCCACAAGCTCCGCCAGACGCTCCCTGCGGCGCGCGTCGAGCTCCGCGAAGACGTCGTCGAGGACGAGCACCGGTTCGTTGCCCTCGGCCCTCAGGAGGTCGTACGAGGCGAGGCGCAGCGCCAGGGCGTACGACCAGGACTCGCCGTGGCTCGCGTACCCCTTCGCAGGGAGCTGGCCCAGCTTGAGGACGAGGTCGTCACGGTGCGGGCCGACCAGGGTGACACCCCGCTCGATCTCCTGCTTGCGGGCCTCTTCCAGGGCGGCGGTCAGCTGTTCGTAGAGCGCCTCGCGCGTGTGCCCGCTGCCGGGCGCCGAGGGCTTGTACTCCAGGGAGACGGGGCCGCCGCCGGGCGCCAGCTGTTCGTACGCCTTGTCGGCCAGCGGCTGGAGCGCAGAGATCAGGTCGAGCCGCTGGGCGAGGAGTTCGGCGCCCACCCGCGCGAGGTGCTGGTCCCAGACGTCGAGCGTGGACAGGTCCATGGAGCGACCGCCGTGGCGCCGGGCGAGGGCGGCCGACTTCAGGAGGGTGTTGCGCTGTTTCAGTACGCGGTCGTAGTCGGAGCGGACGCCCGCCATGCGCGGGGAGCGCGCCGTGATCAGCTCGTCGAGGAAGCGCCGCCGCTCCCCGGGGTCACCCTTGATCAACGCGAGGTCCTCGGGCGCGAACAGCACCGTACGGACGATCCCCAGCACATCGCGTGGTCTGACCTGCGATGACCTGTTGATGCGGGCGCGGTTGGCCCTGCCGGGGTTGAGCTCGAGCTCGATCAGCTGCTGGCGCTCGCCCTGGCGGACCGCGGCCCTGATGACGGCGCGCTCGGCGCCCATGCGCACCAGGGGGGCGTCCGACGAGACACGGTGGCTGCCCAGCGTGGCGAGGTAGCCGACGGCCTCGACGAGGTTGGTCTTGCCCTGGCCGTTGGGTCCCACGAACGCGGTGACGCCCGGGTCGAGAGGGACCTCGACCCGGGCGTACGACCGGAAGTCGGCCAGCGAGAGATGCGTGACGTGCATGGTGTGCGCCGACCTCCCCCGGCCTACTTCACTTGCTTCGAGGCCTGTGGGAAACCGCTGGAGTTCCCCACAGGCTGTGGATCAGTTCTCGCTCTTGGACTCCACCGCGTGACCGCCGAACTGGTTGCGCAGCGCGGCGATCATCTTCATCTGCGGGGAGTCGTCCTGGCGCGAGGCGAACCGGGCGAAGAGCGAGGCCGTGATCGCGGGCAGCGGCACGGCGTTGTCGATGGCGGCCTCCACCGTCCAGCGGCCCTCCCCGGAGTCCTGCGCGAAGCCGCGCAGCTTCTCCAGGTGCTCGTCGTCGTCCAGGGCGTTGACCGCGAGGTCGAGCAGCCAGGAACGGATGACCGTGCCCTCCTGCCAGGAGCGGAAGACCTCACGGACGTCCGTGACCGAGTCGACCTTCTCCAGGAGCTCCCAGCCCTCGGCGTAGGCCTGCATCATCGCGTACTCGATGCCGTTGTGGACCATCTTCGAGAAGTGGCCCGCGCCGACCTTGCCCGCGTGGACGGAACCGAAGTCCCCCTCGGGCTTGAGCGCGTCGAAGATGGGCTGGACCTTCGCGATGTCCTCGGCGTCGCCGCCGTACATCAGCGCGTAACCGTTCTTGAGGCCCCAGACGCCGCCTGAGACGCCGCAGTCGACGAAGCCGATGCCCTTGGCCTTCAGCTCCTCGGCGTGCTTCTCGTCGTCCGTCCAGCGGGAGTTTCCACCGTCCACGACGACGTCGCCGGGCTGCAGCAGCTCGGAGAGCTCGTCGATGGTGGCCTGGGTCGGGCCCCCGGCCGGGACCATCACCCACACCACCCGCGGGCCCTTGAGCTTGCCGACCAGCTCTTCGAGGCTGGCGACATCCGCGAGGTCCGGGTTGCGGTCGTATCCGATGACGGTGTGACCTGCGCGGCGGATGCGCTCGCGCATGTTGCCGCCCATCTTGCCGAGGCCGACGAGACCGAGCTCCATCAGAGGTTCCTTCACTAGCGAGGTGGCGTTACGGCACTTTCGTACCTGTGCCCGAGCCTACGCCCGGACACACGCTCACACCTGTGGGCTCAGCCGCTCAGACGTACGGGCATGATCAGGTACTTGTAGGCGTCGTCCGCCTCCGCGTCGACGGCCGGCCTGCCGCTCAGGAGCGCGGGCTTCGTCGACGTCGTGAACGACAGCTGGGCGACCGGGGAGTCGATGGCGCTGAGGCCGTCGAGCAGGAAGGTCGGGTTGAAGGCGATCGAGATGTCGTCGCCGTCCAGCTGGGCGTCGACCCTTTCCACAGCCTGTGCGTCGTCGCTGGAGCCCGCTTCCAGGATCAGCACGCCCTGCTCGAAGCTGAGCCGCACCGGGGTGTTCCGCTCGGCGACCAGGGCCACACGCTTGACGGCCTCCACGAAGGGGGCGGTCTCGATCACGGCCACCGAGTTGAACTCGGTCGGGAAGAGCGTGCGGTACTTCGGCAGGTCACCCTCGAGGAGACGCGTGGTCGTACGCCGTCCGGCGCCCTCGAAACCGATCAGGCCCTCGCCGGCACCCGATCCTGACAGGGCCAGGGTGACCGTGTCGCCGCTCGTGAGCGCCTTGGCGGTGTCCAGGAGCGTCTTGGCGGGCACCAGGGCCACCGCGGACGCCTCGGGGTTCTCCGGCTTCCACAGGAACTCGCGGACCGCGAAGCGGTAGCGGTCGGTGGAGGCCAGGGTGACCGTGTCGCCCTCGATCTCGATGCGCACACCGGTCAGCACGGGCAGCGTGTCGTCGCGGCCCGCGGCGATGGCCACCTGGGAGGCGGCCGAAGCGAAGACCTCACCGGGGACGGTGCCCGTGGCGGTCGGCATCTGCGGCAGCGCGGGGTACTCCTCCACAGGAAGTGTGTGGAGTGTGAACCGGGAGGAGCCGCAGACGACCGTCGCCCGTACACCGTCTGTGGAGATCTCCACCGGGCGGTTGGGGAGCGCGCGGCAGATGTCCGCGAGCAGCCGGCCCGACACCAGGACGGTGCCTTCCTCGTCGATCTCCGCGTCCACCGAGACACGCGCCGAGACCTCGTAGTCGAAGCTCGACAGGCTCAGTGCGCCTTCCTCGGCCTTCAGCAGCAGGCCTGCGAGGACGGGCGCAGGCGGCCGGGCCGGGAGGCTGCGCGCCGCCCAGGCCACCGCCTCCGCGAGTACGTCGCGTTCAACCCGGATCTTCACCGTTAGCCGCCCTCCTGCTGTTGCTGGCTGCTCTCGCCCGCTGGACCTGTGGCCCTCGTCGTCTGACTCGGTGTCTCTCAGCCATGCCGTGGGAAGGACACCGGGGAACAGTCTGACGCACCGCACTGACAGTCGTTGCCTGTCGGGGTCAAGTCGTGGCGAGTGGTGCTGGAGCTCCGGAGCGCGAGTTGTGCACAGGCCCCACTTCGAAACGAATTCCCCGGACTCTCTAGTTGTCAGTAGTAGTAGGGCCTGTGGAAACCGTGGATAACCGCGAAAGCGCTGGTCAGGCCCGGTTTTTTATCCACTGCGCCTGTGGGCGGGACCGGTGGACAACCAGGTGTTTCTGTGGACGGGCGAAAGTTCTGCACACCCGGTGCACAGGCAGGGGCCACTTCTCCCCAGCACTGTCCCCAGCTTTACCCAGCTTCCCCACAGGCCAACCAAGCACCTTGGTGTGACGCCTTTCACTCGACCCGGTGAGAGAGCGCGTTGCGTTGCCGAACAGTGGACAGCCGTGTGGAGAAGCTGAGGAAAGCTGGGGACAACACGTCGCAGCCTGTGGGCCGCCGGTGGACAACTTTCTCCACAGGCTGTGGACGAAGATTTCCTCCACAGGCTGTGGAGACTCGTCGTCCACGAATCCACAGCCGACTGACCTGGCCTGATGATCTCTCAGCAGGGCTCCCTGTGGACAGGGTCTGGACAACTTCCCGGTCCCCAGGGTGTGGACGGCAGAAAGTCGGCACATCTGTGGAGAACAGCCGTATGAGCAGGGGAAATCGAACAGCGAGAGGCGGCCGTACGACATCTCTGTACGGTGCGCCGCGCCCGGAACGGAACCCGGCAGCCCTCAGAACGGGACCCTGCAGCCCTCAAAGCACCCTCCATGCGCGCGTGAATCGCCCTCCACGCGCGCGTGGACAACGAAAAAGGGCGCCCCAGGAGTTGGTTGTCCCGGAACGCCCTCAGTGACGTGTCGCGGCCGACGTCAGCCGTTCTTGATGCGGTTGGTGAGCTCGGTGACCTGGTTGTAGATGGATCGACGCTCCGCCATCAGGGCGCGGATCTTGCGGTCCGCGTGCATGACGGTCGTGTGGTCGCGCCCCCCGAACTGGGCACCGATCTTCGGCAAGGAGAGATCGGTCAGCTCCCGGCACAGGTACATGGCGATCTGCCGGGCCGTCACCAGTACCCGGCTGCGCGACGATCCGCACAGGTCGTCCACCGTCAGACCGAAGTAGTCGGCGGTCGCCGCCATGATGGCCGTCGCGGTGATCTCCGGGGCCGCGTCCTCACCGCCCGGGATCAGGTCCTTGAGGACGATCTCGGTGAGCCCCAGGTCCACCGGCTGCCGATTCAGCGACGCGAACGCGGTGACCCGGATCAGCGCGCCCTCCAGCTCACGGATGTTCCGCGAGATCCGCGACGCGATGAACTCGAGCACCTCCGGCGGGGCGTTGAGCTGCTCCTGCACCGCCTTCTTACGGAGGATCGCGATCCGCGTCTCGAGCTCCGGCGGCTGGACGTCGGTGATCAGTCCCCACTCGAAGCGGTTGCGCAGCCTGTCCTCAAGGGTGACCAGCTGCTTGGGCGGCCGGTCACTGGAGAGCACGATCTGCTTGTTCGCGTTGTGGAGGGTGTTGAACGTGTGGAAGAACTCCTCCTGCGTCGACTCCTTGTCCGCGAGGAACTGGATGTCGTCGACGAGCAGGATGTCCATCTCGCGGTAGCGCTTGCGGAAGCTGTCGCCCTTGCCGTCGCGGATGGAGTTGATGAACTCGTTGGTGAACTCCTCCGAGCTCACGTAGCGCACTCGCGTGCCGGGGTAGAGGCTGCGGGCGTAGTGCCCGATCGCGTGCAGCAGGTGCGTTTTCCCGAGCCCGGACTCGCCGTAGATGAAGAGCGGGTTGTACGCCTTCGCGGGCGCCTCGGCGACGGCGACCGCGGCCGCGTGCGCGAAACGGTTCGACGCGCCGATGACGAAGGTGTCGAAGAGGTACTTCGGGTTGAGGCGAGCGGTGGGCTCGCCGGGGCCCGTCGCGGGCGCCGGCTGTGCGGCGAGTGGCCCGGGGGCGCCACTGGACGAGGTGGGCCCGACCGGCCCACCCCTGTGCACGCCGTGGCCGCCGTGGCCGCCGCCCCGGTGGCCGCCGGGCGGCTCGGACATGTCGTGGCGCTCGCGCCGGTCCTGCGGCTCGGAGCGCTGCTCGTACGGCGAACGTTCCTGCGGCGGCTGCGAGCGGTAGTCGTGCTGCGGCTGCTGCACCGGATTCGCGTACGGGTCGCGCTCGGGGAAGCCGAGCCGCGGTTGCTGCCAGCCGTAGTCGTCCTGCGGCGGGGGCTGCTGCGGCCAGGCGCCGGGGGACGGGCGCTGGTACTCCGGGTAGGCGGGGCGTGCGGTCGGCATCTGGTCGGACCGGGAACCGCCCTGGTGGTCGTCCGAGGGCCGGCGGCCGTAGCTCTCGTAGGAGTCGTGCCCCTGGCCGGAGGAAGGCGGCAGCTCGGGCTCTTCATACCGCTGCTGGTGATGCTGCTGGTGTTGCGGAGAGGGGTGCTGCTGGTGCGGCGGAGCCGGCGGGCCACCGGGTTCACCGACGGAGTCGTCGACGGTGATGGCGATCCGGATCGGGCGGCCGCACTCGCGGCTCAGGGTCTCGCTCACCACGGGCGCGAGACGGCCTTCCAGTACGCCCTTGGCGAATTCGTTCGGGACGGCCAGCAGCGCGGTGTCGGCGACGAGCGCCAGGGGCTGACAGCTCCGGAGCCACCGCTCGTCCTTCGCCTCGACGCCCTGCCCGCGGCCCTCACCCAGCAGATGTTCCAGAACTCGTGGCCACACTGCGGCAAGATCGGCAGGTACGTCAGCCACAGGGCACGCTCTCTCACGGGGTCCCACGAACGTGTGGTTCTCGGGACGGAAATCGGGATGGGGAGAAGGAAGGGAACGAATCGGAGTTCCGTCACGGTAGTCAGGGCGACCCGTAGGGTTCAAGTTGTTGTCCACAGGCTGTGCACAGTGTCTCCCTCTGGCGGCCGGTTTGACCGGATGGCGTAGCCCCGCGTACCGTGACCAGGTCGAGTTGTCGATGGCTGCTGCCGCCTGCCTCCGATGGGCAAAGATCACGATCTGTGATTGTGAAGCGGTGCACTCGGTGCGTATTCGCGAGCTTCTCGTGGGCGCACGGTGACAGCCAGGCGATGTCCCGCCACCACACGATCATTTCTGGAGCCCCCGAGTGAGCAAGCGCACCTTCCAGCCGAACAACCGCCGTCGCGCCAAGACCCACGGCTTCCGCCTGCGGATGCGCACCCGCGCCGGCCGCGCGATCCTCGCCAACCGTCGTGGCAAGGGTCGCGCCAGCCTGTCCGCCTGATATCAGTCAGGTCATGACGTCGTGCTGCCTACCGAGCATCGGCTGAGGCGGCGCGAAGACTTCGCGACCGCGGTACGCCGAGGACGCCGGGCCGGACGCCCGCTTCTCGTCGTCCATCTACGTAGCGGCGCAACGGACCCGCACGTGCCAGGGGAGAGCTCTCCCCCGACACGTGCGGGTTTCGTCGTCAGCAAGGCCGTGGGCATCGCGGTCGTACGCAACACCGTGAAGCGCAGACTGCGTCATCTGATGCGCGACCGGTTGGCCAAGGTGCCCCCCGGTAGCCTGGTAGTAGTACGAGCGCTGCCCGGAGCGGGCGACGCCGACCATGCACAGCTGGCCCGAGACCTGGATGCCGCCTTGGAGCGGTTGCTGGGAGGGGGCGCGCGATGAAGTACCCGCTGCTGGCTCTGATCAAGCTGTACCAGTGGACGATCAGTCCGCTTCTGGGCCCGGTGTGCAAGTACTACCCGTCGTGTTCCCGCTACGGCTACCTGGCCATCGACCGGCACGGTGCGATCAAGGGAACGGCGCTCACTGCCTGGCGCATCCTGCGGTGCAACCCGTGGTCGCTCGGTGGTGTCGACCATGTTCCGCCGCGCAAGCGTCCGCGGTGGCACGAGATGCTGCGCGCTGCCTGGCGCGAACGCAAGGGCGGGCCCTCCGCCGCAGGTGCGCCGACCGGGGACCTTCCCCCGGGAACGGCTGCCGAGACCGAGACCCCGTCCCATGCTCAAGGAGCTTGATTAGTGGACACGATTGCCAGTCTCTTCAGCTTTATCACGACACCAGTTTCGTGGGTCATCGTCCAGTTCCACTCGGTGTACGGGAAGATCTTCGGTCCCGACACGGGCTGGGCCTGGGGTCTGTCCATCGTGTCCCTGGTGATTCTGATCCGGATCTGCCTGATTCCGCTCTTCGTGAAGCAGATCAAGGCGACTCGGGCGATGCAGACGCTGCAGCCCGAGATGAAGAAGATCCAGGAGCGCTACAAGAGCGACAAGCAGCGCCAGTCCGAAGAGATGATGAAGCTGTACAAGGAGTCGGGTACCAACCCGCTCTCCTCGTGCCTTCCCATCCTGGCGCAGTCGCCGTTCTTCTTCGCCCTGTACCACGTGCTCAACGGCATCGCGACCGGCAAGACGATCGGCGTCATCGACGATCAGCTCCTGGAGAGCGCGCGTAAGGCGCACATCGTCGGCGCCCCGCTGGCGGCGAAGTTCACCGACAGCGCGGACAAGGTCGCCTCCCTCGGTGCCACTCTGACGGATGTCCGGGTCGTCACCGCGATCATGATCATCATGATGTCGGCGTCGCAGTTCTTCACGCAGCGCCAGCTGATGACGAAGAACGTGGACACCACGGTCAAGACGCCGTTCATGCAGCAGCAGAAGATGCTGATGTACGTCTTCCCGGTCATGTTCGCCGTCTTCGGCATCAACTTCCCGGTCGGTGTCCTCGTCTACTGGCTGACCACCAACGTCTGGACCATGGGCCAGCAGATGTTCGTGATCCGCCGCAACCCGACTCCGGGCTCCAAGGCCCAGGCCGCGTTCCTGGAGCGCCTGCAGAAGCAGATCACGCACACCAAGAAGGTGCGGGGTCGTGGCAACACGAACGTCATCAAGGCGATCGTCGCCAAGGGCCGCGACCGCAACGAGTTCGAGCGCAAGTTCATCAACGGTCTGACCAAGGCGGGCCTCTCGGCCCAGGCCGACGGCACCGTGGTGGAGGCTGACACCGCCGTCGTCACCGAAACCGAGGACGGCACTCCTGTCGGCGGCGCCGCGAAGCGCCAGCAGCCCAAGCGCCAGAGCAAGTCCAAGCGTCAGTCCGCCACGACGCAGGCGGCGGCCGGTGCCACCAAGGCCGATGTCTCCTCCGAGACGAAGACTTCGCTGGAGAAGACCGAGGCCGAGCCCGAGGACGACGCCCCCAAGACCAAGCCGACCGGTGGCGCCAGCAAGCAGGGCAGCCAGGGCAATCAGCCCGGCGCCGGTCAGCGCAGCCGAGCCAAGTCGGGACAGCAGCGCAAGGGCCAGCAGCGGCCCAAGCACCCGTCCTCCAAGAAGTAGAAGGAGCCCATCCAGTGACGGAAGGCACCACCACCTCCGCCGCAGCTGAGGCCGGCGACACCCTCACCCACCTCGAGCAGGAGGGTGAGATCGCGGCGGATTACCTCGAGGGTCTGCTCGACATCGCCGACCTCGACGGCGACATCGACATGGACGTCGAGGCCGACCGGGCCGCTGTTTCGATCATCAGCGACTCCAGCAGCCGCGATCTGCAGAAGCTGGTCGGGCGTGACGGCGAGGTCCTGGAAGCTCTCCAGGAGCTCACGCGTCTCGCCGTCCACCGCGAGACCGGCGACCGCAGCCGCCTGATGCTGGACATCGCGGGTTACCGCGCCAAGAAGCGCGAGGAGCTCTCGGAGCTGGGCGCCAAGGCCGCGGCCGAGGTGAAGAGCTCCGGCGAGCCGACCAAGCTCGAGCCGATGACGCCGTTCGAGCGCAAGGTCGTGCACGACGCGGTCAAGGCCGCCGGCCTGCGCAGCGAGTCCGAGGGCGAGGAGCCGCAGCGCTTCGTCGTCGTCCTCCCTGCCTGACCGGCACAGCGTCTCCCGGCCCCGTCTGTTCGCAGGCGGGGCCGATCTTTGTCAGCCTGATAGACAGCCACCCCCAGTGCGGTACGGAAGGACGGTCCCCGTGACGGAGGCAGCGGAGCTCCCCCCGGCGCCGGAAGAGGCCCGGACGGTTTTCGGCGATCGCTTCTCGGACGCGGTCCGGTACGCGGAACTGCTGGCCGATGCGGGAGTGCAGCGAGGACTGATCGGCCCGCGCGAGGTGCCACGGCTGTGGGAACGGCACCTGCTGAACTGCGCCGTGCTGTCCGAGGTCGTGCCCGAGAACGTCAGCGTGTGCGATGTCGGCTCGGGTGCCGGGCTGCCGGGTATCCCGCTGGCCCTAGTCCGGCCGGACCTGAAGATCACGCTCCTTGAGCCGTTGCTGCGGCGTACGAACTTCCTCAACGAGGTCGTGGAGCTGCTCGGCCTCGACCATGTGACGGTCGTGCGGGGGCGCGCTGAGGAAGTCCTCGGCAAGCTGCCGCCGGTCCACGTGGTGACCGCGCGGGCCGTCGCACCGTTGGACCGCCTGGCGGCCTGGGGCGTACCGCTGCTCCGCCCGTACGGGCAGATGCTGCTCCTGAAGGGCGATACCGCCGAGGAGGAGGTCAAGGCGGCGGGTGCTGCCCTGAGCAAGCTCGGCGCGGTGGGCACCTCGGTGCTGCACGTCGGTCAGGGCGTGGTGGACCCGCAGTCCACGGTTGTCCGCGTCGAGGTCGGGGAGAGCCCCGGCGGTGTACGTTTCGCGGCCAAGCGGGCCAAGGCCGCTCGCACCGGCCGTACTCGTCGTCGCCGATGAACGCTCCGGCTGCCGTTGTTGATCCGTCCTGACGACGAGCCGTACTCCACAAAAGCTGTCAAACGTACGCATACCGGGGTGTCGCGCCAGCGGCACCCCGGCTGCCGTGCATCGTGTTTCACGTGAAACGTCGCTCACTGCTGCATGGCATCATCAGTCGCGGCCGCGCTGCGGAACCTCGCGACCGCCGACCACTCGGTTCCCTCGATAAGGGCACGGAGTTGTCCACAGAGGTGGATTCGTCCACAGAAGACCCGGCCTCGCTGGTTCATGACCCTCAAAGCATGGGAGGCTCTGTTCATTGCGAGCCTGATGTCGAGGAGAGTGAATCCTTGCGGTCCGACGCCAACATCGCGGGACCGATGACCGATCCGGTCCCCGGTCCCCGTACCGAGTCGGCGGGGGAGGATGTTTCACGTGAAACACCGCCCCCGATGGACGACACCCCCATCGGTCGTGCTGCCCAACTGGCTGTGGAAGCGCTTGGCCGCGCAGGCGAAGGCCTGCCGCGTCCCGAGCAGACCCGCGTCATGGTGGTCGCCAACCAGAAGGGCGGAGTGGGCAAGACGACGACGACCGTCAATCTCGCCGCCTCGCTCGCTCTGCACGGTGCCCGCGTCCTGGTGATCGACCTAGACCCGCAGGGAAACGCCTCCACGGCTCTCGGTATCGACCATCACGCCGAAGTACCGTCCATCTACGACGTCCTGGTCGAGAGCAAGCCGCTCTCCGACGTCGTCCAGCCGGTGACTGATGTCGAAGGACTCTTCTGCGCCCCGGCCACCATCGATCTCGCCGGTGCGGAGATCGAGCTGGTGTCACTGGTGGCGCGGGAGAGCCGACTACAGCGGGCGATCCAGGCGTACGAGCAGCCGTTGGACTACATCCTCATCGACTGCCCGCCGTCCCTCGGCCTTCTGACGGTCAACGCGCTGGTGGCGGGCGCGGAGGTGCTGATCCCGATCCAGTGCGAGTACTACGCGCTGGAAGGGCTCGGTCAGCTTCTGCGCAACGTCGACCTGGTACGGGGCCACCTCAACCCGAACCTGCACGTGTCGACGATCCTGCTCACCATGTACGACGGCAGGACCCGTCTTGCCTCCCAGGTGGCGGACGAGGTGCGCAGCCACTTCGGTGAGGAGGTCCTGCGGACGAGCATTCCGCGATCGGTTCGCATCTCCGAGGCCCCCAGCTACGGCCAGACGGTGCTCACCTACGATCCGGGATCGAGCGGTGCCCTCTCCTACTTCGAAGCGGCGCGAGAGATCGCACTGCGGGGAGTCGGAGTGCACTACGACGTCCAGCACGCCCACATGGGCGCTCAGAAAGACCAGCACAGCATGACGGAGGGGATGCAGTGAGCGAACGACGGAGGGGATTGGGCCGAGGCCTCGGCGCCCTGATTCCTGCAGCCCCGACGGAGAAGCAGCCCTCGCACAGCGCGGGACCCTCGACCTCTCCCTCGGCAGTTCCGGTACTGACTGCCGAGCGCGGCGTGGCGGCCGCGAAGGTGACGTCGCTTCCCCAGAGCCCTGTTGCACCTGTTTCACGTGAAACAGCGGAGCCGCCCCAGCAGTCCATGGAGGTGCCGGAGACAGTCGCCGGTGCACACTTCGCCGAGCTGCCGCTGGACGTCATCACGCCCAATCCGCAGCAGCCGCGAGCGGTGTTTGACGAGGACGCTCTCGCCGAGCTGGTGACCTCCATCAAGGAGGTTGGCCTGCTCCAGCCGGTCGTCGTACGGCAGGTGGGTCCCGCGCGCTATGAGCTCATCATGGGCGAGCGGCGCTGGCGAGCCTGCCGGGAAGCCGGTTTGGAGCGCATCCCCGCCATCGTGCGGGCAACGGAGGACGACAAGCTCCTTCTGGACGCGTTGCTCGAGAACCTGCACCGGGCCCAGCTGAATCCGCTGGAAGAGGCTGCGGCCTACGACCAGTTGCTCAAGGACTTCAACTGCACGCATGACCAGCTGGCCGACCGCATCGGCCGGTCCCGCCCGCAGGTCTCCAACACGCTGCGACTGCTGAAGCTCTCGCCGACGGTGCAGAACCGGGTCGCTGCCGGGGTCCTCTCCGCAGGGCATGCCCGTGCGTTGCTTTCCGTCGAGGACTCGGAGGAGCAGGACCGGCTCGCGCTCCGCATCGTGGCCGAAGGTCTCTCGGTGCGTGCTGTCGAGGAGATCGTGACCCTCATGGGTTCGCGCCCCCAGCGCGCTCCGAAGGCCAAGGGGCCGCGTGCCGGCGCCCTGGTCTCGCCGGCGCTGAACAAGCTCGCCACCCGGCTCTCGGACCGGTTCGAGACGCGGGTCCGGGTGGACCTCGGCCAGAAGAAGGGGAAGATCGTCGTTGACTTCGCTTCTCTGGAGGACCTGGAGCGCATCCTCAGCTCACTCGCCCCGGGCGAAGGGCCGGTGCTGAAGAACGGGCTTGCCGAGGTGAACTCGGAAGACGCGTCCGAGAACGACAAGGGCTGAGCCTCGTAGGTCGGCACCGCGAGAGCGGGCCGTGTCCGGTGTGTACCGGAACACGGCCCGCTCTTTGCTTTCCTACGGTTTCGGTGCAATCACATCGTGGATACGATGCGTTCAGGTATGGCGCATCCACCTGACGGCACCTCATAGGGGAGGCAGGGGCCATGCGAGAGATGGGCCGCACCGGACTGATGACCGCAGGCCTCGGGCTGGGAGCGGTCGGCGGCTTCGTCGGCAGCCTGATCAGGGAACACAGCGCTCTGGCAGCCGCCCGCAGCGCGGCGGCCGAGGGAAGTGAGGAACCGCCTTCATGGGGCGTCGGCTCGTACCGCTCACACTGGACAACCTCCCGGATCTCCCCAATCGGTGCCGGGCGTGCGTCTTCTGGGAGCTGGACCCGGTCAGCGGCCAGGCCGCGGTAAAGACCGGCACCGCGGAGCTGGAGAAGGAGGCGTGGATCTCCGGCGTCCTGCTGGAGTGGGGGTCCTGCGGCCGAGTCGTCTACGTCGACGACGTGCCGGTCGGATTCGTTCTCTACGCGCCTCCGGCGTACGTACCGCGCTCCACGGCATTTCCCACGAGCCCTGTCTCTCCCGACGCCGTTCAGCTGATGACGGCCTGGATCATGCCCGGCTACCAGGGGCAGGGGCTGGGCCGAGTGATTGTCCAGACGGTCGCTAAGGATCTGCTGCGGCGGGGGTTCAAGGCCATCGAAGCGTTCGGGGACGCGCGGTGGGAGAAGCCGGCGTGTGTACTTCCCGCGGAGCATCTTCTGGCGGTGGGCTTCAAGACGGTCCGCCCGCATCCTGCCTATCCGAGGATGAGGCTCGAACTGCGCACGACGCTCTCCTGGAAGGAGGACGTCGAGATGGCGCTCGACCGACTGCTGGGAGCGGTGCAGAAGGAACCCGTCCTCCGGCCGTTGTGACCACAGGAGTCGGATGAGGTCCTAGACGCACGAGCCCCTGAGGTTAGCCGAAAGACGAATGGACCAGCCCTGCGGAGGGACTGGTCCATTCGTGTTTCACGTGAAACATCGACGCTGATTACTCGGCGATGAACTCCGCCAGGTCCTTCTCGATGGCGCCCTTCGGCTTGGCACCGACGATGGTCTTGGCGACCTCACCGTGCTGGTACACGTTCAGCGTCGGGATGGACATGACGCCGTACTTGGCGGCCGTGCCCGGGTTCTGGTCGATGTTGAGCTTGACGACCTCGATCTTGTCGCCGTACTCGGCCGCGATCGCCTCCAGGGCGGGCGCGATCTGGCGGCACGGGCCGCACCAGGCGGCCCAGAAGTCCACCAGTACGGGCTTGTCGCTCTTGAGGACGTCCTCCTCGAAGGAGGCGTCCGTTACCTGCTTCAGGTTGCTGTCGGCCACTGCGGGGCTCCTCGTTACTCGGGGTGTTGCGTGGGTGGAGTCGAAATCAGACGCTGGCGGTGGGGGTCTTCTCCGGCTCAGCGGCTTCGGCGTCGGACAGCGCCGCCAGGAAGCGCTCGGCGTCGAGAGCGGCGGAGCAGCCGGTGCCGGCTGCCGTGATCGCCTGACGGTACGTGTGGTCGACCACGTCACCGGCGCCGAAGACACCGGTCAGGTTGGTCCGCGTCGAGGGCGCGTCGACCTTCAGGTAGCCCTCGTCGTCCAGCTCGAGCTGACCCTTGAAGAGCTCGGTGCGCGGGTCGTGGCCGATCGCGATGAAGAGGCCCGTCACCGGCAGCTCGGAGGTCTCACCCGTCTTGAGGTTGCGCAGCGTCAGACCCTCGAGCTTCGGGTCGCCCTTGATCTCGGCGACCTCGCTGTCCCAGATGAACGAGATCTTCGGGTCGGCGAAGGCGCGCTCCTGCATCGCCTTGGAGGCACGCAGGGTGTCACGGCGGTGCACGATCGTCACGGACTTGGCGAAGCGCGAGAGGAAGGTGGCTTCCTCCATCGCGGTGTCACCGCCACCGATCACGGCGATGTCCTGGTCCTTGAAGAAGAAGCCGTCGCAGGTGGCGCACCAGGAGACACCGCGGCCGGACAGGGCGTCCTCGTTCGGCAGGCCCAGCTTGCGGTGCTGCGAACCGGTCGTGACGATGACGGTCTTCGCGCGGTGCACCTTGCCCTGGGTGTCCGTCACGGTCTTGATCTCACCGCTGAGGTCGACGGCGACGACATCGTCAGGCACGAGCTCGGCACCGAAGCGCTCGGCCTGAGCCCGCATGTTGTCCATGAGCTCAGGGCCCATGACGCCGTCCTGGAAGCCGGGGAAGTTCTCCACCTCGGTGGTGTTCATCAGCGCACCGCCGGCGGTGACGGCGCCCTCGAACACCAGCGGCTTCAGCGACGCGCGCGCGGTGTAGAGCGCCGCCGTGTAGCCGGCGGGCCCGGAGCCGATGATGATCACGTTACGGACGTCGGTCACGGCTTGATTCCTCGTCTCTGGGGACTGCTGCGTAGTGCTGGTGGGGCCCGTCTCAGGGCTCTCACCCCACCCAACGGATCCTACGGGGCATGCATTCCCCGACATGGCCGAGCGCACGGAAGCACGGCAGAAGGAAGAGTGCCATGTGCCACAAGACCGCTGGCAGCGGCGTCGAGCGCCTACCGGACAGCGCGGCAAAAAGCTGCGGGGGTCAGCCCTGCGAGTACGTGTGCGTCATGAGAACCCTGCCTGCGGCGGGCGAGGACCTGCCCACACAGGCGGCATCGACGACGTACGCGGAGACCTTGGTGCTGTCGGAGGCATGGGGCACCACGACGAGGTAGGCGCGCTTGCCTTCGTACGAACCCTGCTCGGCAGCGAGCGGCGTCCTGTCACCGATGCCGCGCTGGATGCACTCGGGCACCTGGACCGCCTTCAGCGGAGAGTTCTTCTCCGGGGAATTCGGGCTGGAGCGTGTGTCGAAGGACGGCGTGGAGACCTCTGACTTCCCCGGGGGCTCTTTGGCGCTGTTCTTGTCGAGGAGAGCGGCTACCTGTCCTTCGAGCTTTCCTTCGGAGAAGGAGTTCGCGGAGTCCTTGTGCTTCTGGGCCGCTCCCGTCGTCTCCGGGTCACCGCCCATGGTCTGGATCAGCAGGGTCCCCAGGCCGATGGCAGCCGCCGTGAAGACAGCACCTAGCACCGTCGTACGCCGCCGCGTGGTTCGCAGACGGCCACCGCGCCCTGGGCCGGTGGCAGCACGGGAGTGTCCTGCGGGCCTGTCTGCTGCTCCGGAGAGAGCAGGGGCGGACGCTGTTTCACGTGAAACACGTGCGGCGGCAGGAGGCGAAGGAGCGGCTGCGGACTCGGAGACCACATCCTCCGGGGCATGGCCTTCGGAGGTGCTGGCGTCCAGCAGCGCTTCGGCCGCCAGTGCCGCGTCGATGCGACCGGCGACATCGTCCGGCATCCGCGGCGGGCCGGGGAGAGTGCCGAGCAGGCCGCGGATCTCCTCCAGGGAGGCGTAGACGTCTGCGCAGAGTTCACAGCCGTCCAGATGCCCTCGTACGTCGCTCGTGCGTGACGGGGGGAGCAAGCCCTCGCTCAGATCGGAGATCTCCGCGACGTCCGGGTGCCCGTCCGAGTCGGTCGTGGTTGTCACGCTCGCCCACCTCCGCCCTTCACAGCAGCTGAATCGCTCGATCCCGTATCTCGTGGTCCCGCTGCCGGTGGGACGGATGCCCCCTGCGTCCGGTTCCTTCCCGTGCCGGGCCTCTTGCCATCGTCGGCGTCGTCGCTGTCCACGTCACTCGGAGGGGGCTCCGTACGCAGATGAGTGAGGAGCGGCAGCAGTCTGGCTCTGCCGCGTGCACAGCGGCTCTTGACCGTGCCGGTGGGGACGTCCAGGACGCGGGCCGCCTCCGCCACCGGGTAGCCCTGCATGTCGACCAGGACGAGTGCGGCACGCTGGTCATGGGGGAGGGTGCCCAGCGCCTCCTGGAGCTCCCGGTGCAGGTCGTCGCGCTCGACCGGGGCGGCCGCCGATTCCTCGGGCTCCAGGAGCTGCTCAAGGCGCTCGGCGTCGTCGATGGGAGAGGTCTTGCGCGAGGCCGCCTTGCGAGCCCGGTCGAGGCAGGCGTTCACGGTGATCCGGTGCAGCCACGTCGTCACTGCGGACTGCCCGCGGAAGGTGTGTGCCGCGCGGTAGGCGGAGACCAGGGCGTCCTGCACCGCGTCGGCCGCCTCCTCACGGTCCCCGAGGGTGCGCAGCGCCACCGCCCACAACCGGTCACGATGACGCCGCACGAGCTCACCGAAGGCGTCCTTGTCACCGGCGACGTGTCGGGCGAGGAGGTCCTTGTCGCTCAGGTCACCGTGCGCGGTGCCGTCCATCGCCGAACCCCCTCCCCCAGAGCCGTGGCGGGCCGCTTCTTCAGCCCCTGAGCTTCACGTCCGTGATGGCTTGCTTGTATCCCGCCTGGTAGTACCCGTCCTGCCCGGAGCTCGGCACGTCGGTGATCCAGAGGAGTACGTACTGCGACTTCACGGGCTTCCTGGCCTTGATCGTCGCCGTCTTGCCCGATGTGGTGGCGGCACCGATCTTCTTCATGGACTTGATGTCCGTCGAAGGGATCAGCGAGTCCGTGGCGTACAGCTCGACCGTGGTGTGGTCGCCCCCATAGCGAAGGGCCACCGACGCCTCCGACACATCTCGTTCCGATCCGAGGTCGTAGACGATACCTACACCGGGCTTGTACGGGGCAAGACGTGGTCCCTCGTTGAACGTCTTGGTGCGCCAGAGCGTGGACGGGTCATTGTCATAGGTTTTGGGGACGTCCCTCGGGGCCTGGGCGCTGCCCTTCAGGACCAGCTCCTGGCCCCTCTTGATCTGGATCGGCTTCATGGGCTTGGGCTGGCCCTTGTCGCCGCCGCCTCCGGTGGTGTGCGACGTGCCGGAGTCGTTGGAGTTCTCGCGCTTCATCAGCGCGTCCGCCAGCTGCCAGCTGCCCAGGCCCAGCGCGGCGATGAGCAGCGCGGAAACCCCCCACTTGAGGACCTTGCCGGTACGGCTCTGCAACGGAGGCGGGGGTGTCGGTACGGGCTGAGTGACTCCCGGATGGGCCGCGGGACGACCGTACGTGCCCTGCTGGTACGTGGTGCGCTGGTACTCGGGGGGCGCGGTGAACACGGGCTCCGGCGGGCGGATGCGGGGCATCTCGCCGATCGCCTTCACCAGCTCCTCCGGCGTCGTGCACGGAGGGTCCTGGCGGGACGCGGTCGCACCGTCATTGACGAGCGCGCGCATGGCGAGCTCGGAAAGCCCACGATGGACGCCCGCGCGCACCTGGTCGGGGGCGATGAGACCGACGTCCTTGGGGAGCCCGGAGAGGCCGTACGCATCGTCCTCGTACGGCCAGCGCTGCGTCAGCGAGGCGTACAGGAGAGCACCGATGGCTTCCGTGTCGGCGCGCTGAGGGGTCTCGGAGCTGATGCCACGCAGCGCGGCGTTCACGGCGAGACCGCGGATGCGGTACTGCCCGGTGGAGGTGCGCAGCACGGCGCTGGGAGACAGCCGCAGATGTGCGAGGCCCTCCCGGTGGGCCGCGGCCATGGCCTGGGAGACCTGGTTGACGAGCTGGTAGGCGTCGTGTGCCTCGAGCGGACTCGCGGCCAGGAGCGTGGTGAGCTCCGTGGCGTCCGGCAGCCACTCATGGACCACGTAGACGAGGTCGTTCTCCTCCACCGCGTCCAGGACCTGCACGAAACGTGGGTCGCCGAGCAGCGCCGAGGAACGGGCCGCGGCGAGAACCGAGCGTGCCCGCGGATGGTCGGCCGGCAGGAGATGCACGCCAACGGCACGCCGCAGCTTCTCGTCGACCGCGCGCCAGCTGCTGAAACCGTCCAGACGGGTGACGCACTCTTCGAGTCGGTAGCGTCTGGCGAGTTTGTGGCCACTGTGCAGTTCTGGGGGTGCGGACGCCCCGCGGCTCGTGGGCTTGTCGTTCTCCGCCCCGTCTTCTTCTGCTGCCGTGTCCCGCTCCCGGGTCTGGGCCACCCCGTCGGCCGTGGCCTGCTCCGCCTTGGCGGTCAGCGGCTCATCACCGCTGTTGTCTGCCACGTCGACGGCAGCCGTGCTCCGTTCTGCCACCGTCGTTCCTGCCTCCCCATCCGTTGCGCTTCGTCAGACGCCAAAGCCAATTGTGCCCACAGTCTGGCGCTATGCACGACACACGGTGGCCGACGATGGTTGTGCGAAGCCGACCATCTCAGCGACCGAGACGGCCGCGGACCATGCCGACCATCGAGTTGAGCTCCGCGATACGCATGCGCTTCGCGGCGATGAAGAAGACGCCGAGCAGCACCACGCCTCCGGCGATGAGCGCCCCCAGCGACCCGATGACGCCCTGGCCGAGCGCCTTGGTGACCATGTACGCGGCGCCGCCGCCGAGCACCGCCCCGGGCAGCGCGGCAATGCCCAGACGGGCGTAGGTACGCAGGACATGGGCACCGTCCAGGTCACCGCCGAGGCGCTTGCGCAGCCTGCGCCAGGCGACGCCCACGCCGATGGCGTACGCGAGACCGTAGACGGCGGCCATGCCGGTGACCGCCCAGCGGGTGGGCAGAACGACGTAGCAGGCCGCTGAGGCGGCGGCGTTCACGGCAGCGACGATCACCGTGTTGTAGAAGGGCGTCCGGGTGTCCTCGTAGGCGTAGAACGCGCGGAGCACGACGTACTGCACGGAGTACGGGATGAGGCCGAGGCCGAAGGCCATCAGCATGAAGCCCATGTTGGTGGCCTGGGCGCTGCCCGAAGAGCCGAAGATCAGGGTGCACATGGGGATGCCGAGCGCGACGAATCCGAAGGCGATCGGAACGATCGCGACCGCCGTCGTGCGCAGGCCCTGGGAGATGTCGTCGCGAACGGAGCCGGTGTCCCCGTCCTGTGCGGAACGGGAGAGTCGGGGCAGCAGGGCCGCCATCAGGGAGACCGTGATGATGGCCTGCGGGAGGCCCCAGATGAGCTGCGCGTTGGCGTAGGCGGCGAAGCCGATGCCGCTCGTCGAGGGCAGGTCGACGGTGGACGCGGTGGCCAGCTGGGTGACCACGAGGGCACCCGCCTGGTTGGCAAGGACGAACAGGATCGTCCACTTGGCGAGCTTGGCGGCCTTGCCCAGGCCGTGTCCGCGCCAGTCGAAGCGCGGGCGCAGACTGAACCCGGTCTCGCGCAGGTACGGGATCATCGCCAGGGCCTGGACGACGAGACCGAGAAGGACACCGATACCGAGGAGGCGCTCGGCCTCCGGAGGGATGCTGGTGACGGTCATGCCGGATGTCTCTGACGTGCCGTACACCCAGATGAACATGCCGAGCGTGAAGATGATGACGATGTTGTTGAGGACCGGGGTCCACATCATCGCGCCGAACTTGCCGCGCGCGTTGAGGATCTGCCCCATCACGACGTGCACGCCCATGAAGAAGATCGAGGGCAGGAAGTACCGCAGCAGCGTGCTGCCGACATCGGTGGCCGCCGCGTCATCGGCGACCGGGACGGACATCATCCGCACCAGCTGGGGGGCCAGCACGATGCCGAGGGCGGTGAGCACGCCGAGCGCGACCGTGACGAGGGTCAGCAGACGGTTGGCGTACGCCTCGCCGCCGTCCTCGTCCTCCTTCATGGAGCGCACCAGCTGCGGTACGAACACGGAGTTGAGACCGCCGCCGACGGTGAGGATGTAGATCATCGTCGGAATCTGGTAGACGACCTGGAAGGTGTCGCCGAGCAGGCCGACGCCGAGCGCCGAGACGATCAGGGCGGAGCGGATGAAGCCGGTGAGGCGCGAGACGAGCGTGCCCGCCGCCATGACGGCGCTGGACTTCAGCAGGCTCGACGCGCGGCCGCCCGACTTGGCAGCGGGTGCGGGTGCGGGCGGCGGCGGGGTGGGGTCGGCTGCCGGTGCCGGAACGACGGGCTGCTCGCCGACGGGCGGATAGCCCCCGGCCGCGGGCTGCTGGTAGCCGGCGCCCTGCGGATAACCCTGGCTCTGCTGATAGCCGTCGCCCTGGGGGTAGCCGTTGTCCTGGGGATTCTCCCCCTGGGGGTACCCACTCTGCTGATAGGCGCCCTGCTGGTAGCCGCCCTGCTGATATCCGCCTTGCTGATAGCCGCCTTGGGGATGAGCGTCCTGCTGATAACCACTCTGGGGGTACGCGTCCTGCTGGTAGTCGGCCTGCCGGCCCTGGTAGCCACCGGACTGCTGGTCGCGGAAGAGATGAGCGAAGGCGTCCGGCTCGTGGCGCTCCTCGCCGGCCTGGGTGACCAGGTCGTCGACGCCCACGAACTGCGTCGTCCGGGCATCGTCACCGTACGGGAGGTGGCGGGTCGGCCCCTCCGGCTCGGGGGCCGGGGTCTGCGCCCACCTCCGGGGGTCGGGTGCGTACTGCGAGGTGGGCGGCTGAGCGTAGAGCGGCTGCTGCGGGTAGGTGCCGGGCGGCGGCGGGGGGTGTGCCGCGCGGTCGTAGAGCGCCTCGGTCACGGGGTCCTGGGCGGAGAGGTCCTGCGCCCGGTAGGGATCCTGGTCGTAGGCGTCCTGGAGATACATGTCCGGCGCGGGCTGCGGTGGCACCTGCCCGTGCTCGGGGGAGCCGGGCGGTGGGCCCTCGGGCGAGGCGGAACCGCCCGTGCCCTGGCCACGGTCACCGTCGTACGGCGCGTTCATGGTTACCCCACCTCATCGTCCCCGGGCCCACGGGCCACGACATCGCTCAACGGTCCACTCTCTCACCCGTGTCCGACGGGTCGGTGCTTTCCGGGGCGGTGTCCGGTGTCGGGTCACTCGGCTGCTCGGGGCCGTCCTCCCCCGGCTCGGTGCCGGTTTCACCCTCCGGGCCGTCGTCAGGGCCCTCACCCGGGCCTTCCTGGGCCTGTTTCCGGGCCGCGCGCTTGCGCTGCGTGTACATCCGGAATCCGGCCAGCACGAGCAGCAGAAGGCCGCCGGCGATGACGAGCATCACCGTAGGGGTGACCTCTGTGACGTTGACCTCGAAGCGCACGGCGTCGCCGTAGGGCTCCCCGTCCTCCGTGTACAGCTGGGCGTAGACCGGCACCGGACCGTTGGCGTTCGCCGTGGTCGTGAACTTCACGGACTGGGAGTGGCCGCCCGCGATCTTGATCGGCTTCTCCTCGGACTGCCCGCCGCCGATCTTGAGACGCGTGGGGTTCCTCGAGGACAGCCGCAGGGTCAGGTGATCGACGCCCTGCACCAGGTTGTTCTGCACGGACACCGGGATGGTGGCGCTGCGGCCGGAGAGCTTCGCGTCGGCCCGCTGGATCAGGGACACCTGTTGGGTGAGGTCGTTCAGGTACGCCCAGACGCTGTCCTGGTAGGCCTTCGCCTCCCGCGGGTGCCCGCGCCAGGACGTCGACATCTCACGGTCTATGGCCCTCCCGAAGGGGGTGACCACGCGGTCCTTCTCGTCGAGGATCACCTGGAAGCGTTCGAGCCGGTTCTGGGTGTTCTGGATGCTCTCGAACGACTGCTGCGTCAGCTCCTGCCTGCGCAGCGACGCGGGGTACGCCCCGGCGGACGGGACCCGGGTGGTGGCCTGCGGGTCCGGCTTCGCCTTCGCCGCGGCGGTCAGCTCCTCGGGCTGCGACCACTTCTCGTCGGCGAGGGCCGAGAGGGCCTTCTGCATGGTCTGGGCCTGACTGGCCGACGGCATGCGCTGCGGGGCGATGACGATGCTCCGCTGCCTGTCCGGGTCCTGAAGATTGAGCATCAGGCTCTGGGCGAGGAACTCCTGGACGGCGAGCGTGGAGTTCTCGGCCTCCGACATGTCGCCCTGGAAGGCCGTCGAGAGGCGCGCGTCGGCCACCACCGCGGTCGTGCCGCCACCGATGGGCCGGGCCGCGGTCGGCGAGTACTGCAGGTCGTTCGTTTCGCGCATGCTGTCGCTGCGCGTGATCACCGTGTGGGCACCCGCGGAGGTGGCGACATCGACGATCGACGGATCGATCGCCCCGTCCGCCGGCCATGCGAAGTCCGTGCTCGGCTTCACCTGGAGGATCGTCTGTACCGCCTTGGCCCCCACATCAGTGGCTTCCTTGAGGTGGCCGAGCGAGCCGGTGACCGCCTTGCCGGTGTGGGCGAGGGATGCGAGGTCGGGGTCGGCGAAGGGCAGCGCGACGACCTTCTTGCCCTTGACGGCGGACTGGAGGTTGTTGAGCCACTGGTTGGCGACCGCCTGGTGCTTGCCCGCCCTGCTGGTCTTCCCGTCGGGGTTCTCGATCCGGTAGCTCTTCGTCATCGCCTCGACCGAGGCGAGCAGGTACGGATCGATGACCCAGGTGACGTCCAGGCCGCTGCCGAGGGACAGGAGCTGTTCCAGGCGCCCGCCCGTTGCCAGTTCCTCGGCCAGGTCGTCGTTCTTGAAGACAGGCGTCTGCTGCTCGTCGGAGCCGGTCTTCGCGGTGAGGTGGTTGGCGGAGATGAGCGGCCACATGTACGTGGTCTTGGTCTTCGTGCCCGCGGCACCGGGCTGCCATGGCAGGAACGTGCGCTTGATGCCCAGCACCTGGGCGTACGGCTGGGCGGCGGTCTGGCCGGTGAGGGCGACCCCCAGCTGATAAACGCCGTCGACGCCCAGAGGCAGCTCCTTGACCGGTACGGAGATGCTGAAGTCCTGCCGCACCCCCGGAGCGAGCCTGCTGAACTTGTCGACGTACTTTCCGCCGACCTCCGTGCCCTCTGACCCGGGCTGATACCCCGTGCGCTGCGCGGCGCTGTCGATGGAACTCCGGGAATTGAGCGGCGCGACGCGCAGACCGACCTGCGCCTGGGTCACCGGCTGCTTGCCGTTGTTGGTGACCGTGCCCGACACGGTGAGCGTGTCGCCCTCGCCGGGAGCCGTGGGGGTGAGCGAGTCCACAGAGACGTCGACGGTGCGCGATCCGGTCGCGTCGGCCTTCGCGCTCGGCACGGCCGTGCCGGCTTTCGCGCTTGTCCCGGTGGCATGCGCCACGGGCCCCGCCGGGACCTGCAGGAGGCCGGCCAGCATAGGGGCACCCACCAGCAGTGCTGCGGTGCGCCGCAGCCACCGGCGGGCAGGTGAGGGGCTTGTCCCCGGGAAGTCTGCCGCCTCGGCCACGCGTTCGCCCGTCCCTCGTCATCAGTGGTCGTCGGTTGTGCGTCCACGCATGGTAACGATGCGCGCTGGGGCGAAGTGCCGCGGACTGCTCCACGTGATCGGGAGACCGGCCGAAGCGGCGGTGGGAGCCCTTCGGGGCCGGGGCGGAATCGGGTCGGCCGGGGGCGCCGGGGGCACGTACCCTTTTCTGTTGTGCCGAACGCCAATGAAGACAATTCCAGCGCACTGAGCCAGGTGCAGCGCCGCGCGGTCAGCGAACTGCTGCGTGTGTCCCCTGTCGCGGACGACCTCGCCCGCCGTTTCCAGGAGGCCGGGTTCTCCCTCGCCCTGGTCGGTGGCTCGGTCAGGGACGTCCTTCTGGGCCGGCTCGGCAATGACCTGGACTTCACGACCGACGCCCGCCCCGAGGACGTACTGAAGATCGTGCGGCCGTGGGCCGACGCGGTGTGGGAGGTCGGGATCGCCTTCGGCACGGTCGGCTGCCAGAAGGACGCCCGCGTCGAAGACACTGATATGAGCTTCCAGGTCGAGGTCACGACGTACCGCTCGGAGGCGTACGACAGGACCTCGCGCAAGCCTGAGGTGTCCTACGGCGACTCGATCGAGCAGGATCTCGTCCGTCGTGACTTCACCGTGAACGCGATGGCGGTCGCTCTCCCCGAGAAGGAGTTCATCGACCCGCACGGCGGTCTCGAAGACCTCGCGGAGCGCGTGCTGCGTACTCCGGGCACCCCTGAGGAGTCGTTCTCGGACGACCCGCTGCGGATGATGCGGGCCGCGCGCTTCGCCGCGCAGCTGGACTTCGAAGTGGCTCCCGACGTCGTCGCGGCGATGAAGGCGATGGCCGAGCGCATCGACATCGTCTCCGCGGAGCGCGTGCGGGACGAATTGAACAAGCTGCTCCTCTCCGCACACCCGCGCAAGGGCCTCGCTCTCCTCGTCGAGACCGGGCTCGCCGAGCGGGTCCTGCCCGAGCTGCCTGCGCTGCGTCTGGAGCGGGACGAGCACCACCGCCACAAGGACGTGTACGACCACTCGCTGATCGTCCTCGAGCAGGCGATGGCCCTGGAGACGGACGGCCCCGACCTGACGTTGCGGCTCGCGGCGCTGCTGCACGACATCGGCAAGCCGCGGACCCGGCGCTTCGAGAGCGACGGCCGGGTCTCCTTCCACCACCACGAGGTGGTCGGCGCCAAGATGGTGAAGAAGCGCATGACGGCGCTCAAGTACTCGAACGAACTCGTGAAGGACGTCTCGCGCCTGGTCGAGCTCCATCTGCGCTTCCACGGCTACGGCACGGGAGAGTGGACGGACTCGGCCGTACGTCGCTACGTACGCGACGCGGGCCCGCTCCTGGAGCGTCTGCACAAGCTGACCCGGTCGGACTGCACGACGCGCAACAAGCGCAAGGCGAACGCCCTGTCGCGTGCGTACGACGGCCTGGAGGAGCGCATCGCCCGCCTCCAGGAGCAGGAGGAGCTGGACTCGATCCGCCCCGACCTCGACGGCAACGACATCATGGAGATTTTGGATGTGAAGCCGGGCCCGGTGATCGGCAAGGCGTACAAGTTCCTGCTGGAGCTGCGCCTGGAGAACGGGCCGATGGAGCGGAAAGCGGCGGTGGCGGCGCTCGAGGAGTGGTGGGCCGCGCAGGGCTGAGGCCTCAGAACGGGGACGATTCGGTAGGTGTTTCACGTGAAACACCCATCGCACCCGAATACGCCGAGGGGCCGCTGTTTCACGTGAAACCGTGAAAC
>NZ_JBHVYE010000017.1:0-202066 GCF_042881135.1 Streptomyces sp. NPDC058284 | reverse complement strand
ATGCGCGCTCCGGGCATGACGATGTTCCGCATGCCGATCTTCGTGTGGAACGTGCTGCTGACCGCCGTTCTGGTGCTGCTGGCCTTCCCGGTCCTCGCGGCCGCGCTGTTCGCCCTGGAGGCGGACCGCAAATTCGGTGCGCATGTCTTCGACGCCGCCAATGGCGGGGCCTTGCTGTGGCAACACCTCTTCTGGTTCTTCGGCCATCCAGAGGTGTACATCATCGCCTTGCCGTTCTTCGGCATCATCTCCGAAGTCATTCCGGTCTTCTCCCGCAAGCCGATGTTCGGCTACATGGGCCTGATCGGTGCGACGATCGCGATCGCGGGCCTGTCCGTGACGGTGTGGGCCCACCACATGTACGTCACCGGCGGCGTGCTGTTGCCGTTCTTCTCCTTCATGACGTTCCTCATCGCCGTGCCGACGGGTGTGAAGTTCTTCAACTGGATCGGCACGATGTGGAAGGGGTCACTGAGTTTCGAGACCCCGATGCTGTGGGCGGTCGGCTTCCTGATCACCTTCACCTTCGGCGGTCTGACGGGCGTCATCCTGGCCTCGCCGCCGATGGACTTCCACGTCTCGGACTCGTACTTCGTGGTGGCGCACTTCCACTACGTCGTGTTCGGCACCGTCGTCTTCGCGATGTTCTCCGGCTTCCACTTCTGGTGGCCGAAGTTCACCGGCAAGATGCTCGACGAGCGCCTTGGCAAGATCACCTTCTGGACGCTGTTCATCGGCTTCCACGGCACCTTCCTCGTCCAGCACTGGCTGGGTGCCGAGGGCATGCCGCGGCGTTACGCGGACTACCTCGCGGCCGACGGCTTCACCGCCCTGAACACGATCTCGACGATCTGCTCGTTCCTGCTCGGCCTGTCGATCCTGCCGTTCTTCTACAACATCTGGAAGACCGCCAAGTACGGCAAGAAGGTCGAGGTCGACGACCCGTGGGGTTACGGCCGTTCGCTGGAGTGGGCCACGTCCTGCCCGCCGCCGCGGCACAACTTCCTCACCCTGCCGCGCATCCGCTCGGAATCGCCGGCGTTCGACCTGCACCACCCTGAGATCGCGGCCCTCGGTCACATCGAGAACGCCGGGCAGAAGGACACCCAGCTGTTCGGTGGCGACAAGGAGGCCACGAAGTGAAGATCCAGGGCAAGATGTTCATCTGGCTGAGCGTCTTCGTCCTCGCCATGGCGATCGTCTATGGCGTGTGGTCGAAGGAGCCCGCCGGCACCACGGCGCTCTTCCTGGCCTTCGGCCTGTGCATCATGATCGGCTACTACCTGGCCTTCACGGCCCGGCGGGTCGACGCCTCCGCACAGGACAACAAGGAGGCCGACGTCGCGGACGAGGCCGGCGAGGTGGGCTTCTTCAGCCCGCACAGCTGGCAGCCGCTCTCCCTGGCCGTCGGTGGCGCGCTCGCCTTCCTGGGCGTCGTCTTCGGCTGGTGGCTGCTGTACTTCTCGGCCCCGATCATCCTGATCGGCCTGTGGGGCTGGGTCTTCGAGTACTACCGGGGCGAGAACCAGACCCAGTGAGTCTGTAGTTCCGCTCAGCGGCGAGGGGCCCGGACATCCCTGAGGGAGTGTCCGGGCCCCTCGGCGTGTCGGGAGTGACCCCCGTACGGGTCACTCCGCGCGCCGGACAGAATGAACCTTCATACCGTGTGTTTATGAGCCACTCACCGCGAGTCCGTACGGTACTGAGCTGCACGATGCTGGTGGCCGCGCTCGCGGCGGGGGCCACGGCGTGCGGCGACGACGGCCATCCGCTCTCGGCGAAACCGTACGACGCGGCCGGCCAGGTCGCCTTCAACGGCCCGGTGGGCAGCAAGAAGGCGGACCCCGACAAGCCCCTCGAGGTCACCGCACAGGGCGACGACGGGCGCATCACCGATGTGACGGCCACCGACGCGCTGGGGCGGTACGTGGCGGGTGAACTCTCGGCCGACGGCGCCCGGTGGCACAGCACCACGCCGCTGGCGGCGGACGCCCGCTACACCCTGCGGGTGAGCACCGAGGACGAGGACGGGGCGCCCGGCCGCAAGATCGTGACCTTCGACACCGACACGCCCGCCAAGTCCAAGCGGCTCAAGGTCACTTTCGGCCCCGAGTCGGGCACGTACGGCGTCGGACAGCCCGTCACGGCCTCGCTCAGCGCGCCGGTCAAGGGCAAGGAGGCCAGGGCGGTCGTCGAACGCGCGCTCAAGGTCCGCTCGACCCCCGCCACAGAGGGCGCCTGGTACTGGGTGGACAGCGAGACGCTGCACTACCGCCCCAAGGAGTACTGGCCCGCGGGAGCGACCGTCAGCGTCTCGAGCAACCTGCGGGGCCTGAAGGTCGACGACAAGCTGTGGGGCGCCGAGACCAAGCCGCTCAAGCTCACCATCGGCGACCGCGTCGAGGCGGTCACCGACGCCGGAGCGCACTACATGACGGTCTACCGCAACGGCGAGGAGATCAACTCCATGCCGGTGACCACGGGCAAGCCGGGCTACTCCACGCGCAACGGCGTCAAGGTCGTGCTGGGCAAGGAGTACTCCGTACGCATGACCAGCGCCAGCATCGGCGCGTCGGACTTCTACGACAAGCAGGTGTACTACGCGACGCGGGTCACCGACTCCGGCGAGTACGTGCACGCCGCGCCCTGGTCGGTGGGTTCCCAGGGGTACGCCAACACCAGCCACGGCTGCACCGGCATGAGCACCGGCGACGCCGCCTGGTTCTACGAGACCGTCCGCCAGGGCGACCTGGTCAAGGTCGTCAACAGCTCCGGCGACGACATGCCGGCGTTCGGCAACGGCCTCGGCGACTGGAACATGAGCTGGAAGTCGTGGCGCAAGGGCAGCGCGCTGCTCTCCGGGGCCAAGGAAGGCCCCGTGGCGGCCGACGCCGCCAGGCTGCGGCCCCAGGTCTAGCGACCCGTCAGACAGGCGCACAGCGGCTCGCTCGCGGATGCGGCCGCCGGCGCGACAAGCGGAAGGGGCCCGCGCCGTGACGCGGGCCCCTTCCGGACGAATCCCGGGACCGTCAGGCCTCCACGGCCGTCCGGCTGCGCAGCAGGCCGGCCAGCGCGTCCGCGAACTCCACCGGGTCGACCGGCAGGGTCACCGCGGCCTCGGCGCGGCTCCAGGTGGCGAGCCAGGCGTCCTGCGGGCGCCCCATCAGCAGCAGGACGGGCGGCGCCTGGAAGATCTCGTCCTTGATCTGGCGGCAGACGCCCATCCCGCCCGCGGGCGCCGCCTCGCCGTCGAGCACACAGACGTCGATGCCGCCGTGGTCCAGCTCCTTGATGACCGCGTGCGGGGTCGCGCACTCGACGAACCGGACCTCGGGAACGTCCGTCGCCGGCCTGCGGCCGGTGGCCAACCGGACTTGTTCGCGGGTGCTCGCGTTGTCGCTGTAGACCAGCACCGTGGCGGTCGGCTGCATTGTTCCTCCGATACGTCGAGCTGTTGCGTCGAGCTGTGCACCGTCATGGGATCGGGAACCGATGCGCGGATGCTACTCCTCCCGACACCCCGTCAACACCGGTTCGGACAGGCCTCCGATGGGCCATACGGGCAGGACACACCCCGTAGACACTCCGAACGGCACCCCCCGGGGTGAGGGCGGGATAAGCGACCGACATAATGTCGGTCGTGGCGACAGCAACGACAGTAGATACCGGGCACGCGCACCCGCCGGTCAATCGACCGAACCTCACCAGCGTCGGAACCATCATCTGGTTGAGTTCCGAGCTGATGTTCTTCGCGGCCCTCTTCGCGATGTACTTCACCCTGCGATCGGTGACGGGTCCTGATCACTGGAAGGAAATGGCCTCGGCCCTTAACTTCCCGTTCTCGGCGACGAACACCACGATCCTGGTGCTCTCCTCTCTCACGTGTCAGCTCGGCGTGTTCGCCGCTGAACGCGGAGACGTGAAGAAGCTCAGGATGTGGTTCATCGTCACCTTCATCATGGGTGCGATCTTCATCGGCGGTCAGGTGTACGAATACACCGAGCTGGTCAAGCACGAGGGCCTCTCGCTCTCGTCCGACCCCTACGGCTCGGTCTTCTACCTGACCACCGGCTTCCACGGACTGCATGTGACGGGCGGCCTGATCGCCTTCCTGCTGGTCCTCGGACGCACCTATGCGGCCAGGAGGTTTACCCACGAGCAGGCGACCGCAGCCATCGTCGTGTCCTACTACTGGCACTTCGTCGATGTGGTCTGGATCGGCCTCTTCGCCACGATCTACATGATCAAGTAATCGGCAGGTCGCTCAAGCGACGCATCCGAACATTCCAGAAGCATCGACGCAGAAGATCCTGACACCGGGGTAATCCGTGAAAAAGCTCTCCGCACGACGACGCCATCCGCTGGCGGCGGTCGTCGTCCTACTCCTCGCGCTGGCGGCCACCGGGGGGCTGTACGCCGCGTTCGCGCCGGCGGACAAGGCGCAGGCCGACGACACCGCCCAGTCCCTCGCCATCGACGAGGGCAAGAAGCTCTACGCCGTGGGCTGCTCCAGCTGCCACGGAACCGGCGGTCAGGGGTCCTCCGACGGTCCGCCGCTGACGGGCGTCGGCGCCGCGGCGGTCGACTTCCAGGTCGGCACCGGGCGTATGCCGCTCCAGCAGCAGGGTGCCCAGGCGCCCAAGAAGAAGGTCATCTACAACCAGGCCCAGATCGACCAGCTGGCGGCGTACATCTCGTCGCTGGGTGCCGGTCCTTCGGTTCCGACCGAGAAGCAGTACAGCCCGAACGGGGCGGACATCGCCAAGGGTGGCGAGCTGTTCCGCACCAACTGTGCCCAGTGCCACAACTTCACCGGTGAAGGTGGTGCGTTGACGCACGGCAAGTTCGCGCCTTCGCTGGAGGGTGTCTCCCCGAAGCACATCTACGAGGCCATGCAGACCGGCCCGCAGAACATGCCGTCCTTCCCCGACACCACGATGCCGGAGAAGAACAAGAAGGACATCATCGCGTACCTCGACGCGGTCAACGGTGAGAAGACCGAGAGCCCTGGCGGTCTCAAGCTGGGCGGTCTGGGTCCGGTCAGTGAAGGCCTCTTCGGCTGGATCTTCGGTCTCGGTTCGCTGATCGCGGTCGCCGTGTGGGTCGCCGCTCGGACCGCAAAGGCCAAGAAGTCATGAGTAGCCAAGAGATTCCAGAGAAGAACCTGCCCAGCAAGCAGGAGACCGAGCACGGCTCGGTGGCGGAGACGGAAGAGAACCCGTTCGCCGACCCGGGGCTGCCGCCCCACGAGCACCGTGTCCAGGACATCGACGAGCGGGCCGCCAAGCGCTCCGAGCGTGCCGTGGCGTTCCTGTTCACGCTGTCCATGATCGCGACGGTCGGCTTCATCGCCTCGTACGTGGCGATCCCGGCCGACAAGACCATCTACGTCTTCCCGATCGGTCACATCAGCGGCCTCAACTTCGCCCTGGGCCTGACCCTCGGCGTGGCGCTGTTCTGCATCGGCGCGGGCGCGGTCCACTGGGCCCGCACCCTGATGTCCGACGTCGAGATGACCGACGAGCGGCACGAGATCGCGGCCGAGCCCGAGGTCCGCGCCAAGGTCATGGCGGACTTCAAGCAGGGCGCCGCGGAGTCGGGTTTCGGACGGCGCAAGCTGATCCGCAACACGATGTTCGGCGCGCTGGCCCTGGTCCCGCTCTCCGGTGTCGTCCTGCTGCGTGACCTCGGTCCGCTGCCCGAGGACAAGCTCCGCCACACCAAGTGGGGCAAGGGCAAGAAGCTCGTGAACATGAACACTCACGAGCCGCTGCGTCCCTCGGACGTGCAGGTCGGTTCGCTGACCTTCGCCATGCCCGAGGGCATGTCGGAGCACGACCACGACTTCCAGACCCAGATCGCCAAGGCCGCCCTGATGATCGTCCGGATCCAGCCGGACAACATCAAGGACAAGCGCGAGCTGGAGTGGTCGCACGAAGGCATCGTGGCGTACTCCAAGATCTGCACCCACGTGGGCTGCCCGATCTCCCTGTACGAGCAGCAGACGCACCACGTCCTCTGCCCGTGCCACCAGTCCACCTTCGATCTCTCCGACGGTGCCCGAGTGATCTTCGGCCCGGCCGGTCACGCCCTGCCGCAGCTGCGCATCGGCGTGAACGAAGAGGGCTACCTCGAGGCGCTCGGCGACTTCGAAGAGCCCGTCGGTCCGGCCTTCTGGGAGCGCGGATGAGCACCACCACCACTTCCTCGAACGACAAGCGGCAGCAAGCACCCGCCGGTGAGCGGGTCGCGGACTGGGCCGACGGCCGGCTGGGGATCTACTCCCTGGCCAAGGCCAACATGCGCAAGATCTTCCCGGACCACTGGTCCTTCATGCTCGGTGAGATCTGCCTCTACAGCTTCATCATCATCATCCTCACGGGTGTGTACCTGACGCTGTTCTTCCACCCGTCGATGAACGAGGTGGAGTACTCCGGCAGCTACATCCCGATGCAGGGACAGCTGATGTCGGAGGCGTTCAACTCGACCATGCACATCTCCTTCGATGTGCGCGGTGGCCTGCTGATCCGGCAGATCCACCACTGGGCGGCGCTGATCTTCCTCGCCGGCATGTTCGTGCACATGATGCGCGTGTTCTTCACGGGCGCGTTCCGCAAGCCGCGCGAGGTCAACTGGCTGTTCGGCTTCCTGCTGTTCGTCCTCGGCATGTTCACCGGTTTCACCGGCTACTCGCTCCCGGACGACCTGCTCTCCGGCACCGGTGTCCGCTTCATGCAGGGCGCCATCCTGGGCGTGCCGATCGTCGGCACGTACCTGTCGATGTTCCTGTTCGGCGGCGAGTTCCCCGGCGGCGACTTCGTGGCCCGGTTCTACTCGGTCCACATCCTGCTGCTGCCGGGCATCATGCTCGGCCTCGTGGTGGCGCACCTGATCCTGGTCTTCTACCACAAGCACACGCAGTTCGCGGGCCCCGGCAAGTCCAACAAGAACGTCGTCGGCATGCCGCTGCTCCCGGTCTACATGGCCAAGGCCGGAGGCTTCTTCTTCCTGGTCTTCGGTGTCATCGCGGTCATCGCGGCGATCGCCTCGATCAACCCGATCTGGGCCATCGGCCCGTACCGCCCGGACCAGGTGTCCACCGGCGCCCAGCCCGACTGGTACATGGGCTTCGCCGAGGGTCTGATCCGTGTGATGCCGGGCTGGGAGATCAACCTCTGGGGCCACACGCTGGTCCTCGGTGTGTTCATCCCGCTGGTCGTGGTCTTCCCGCTGGTCCTCGTGGCCATCGCGGTCTACCCGTTCATCGAGTCCTGGGTCACCGGCGACAAGCGCGAGCACCACATCCTGGACCGCCCGCGCAACGCCCCGACCCGTACGGCCTTCGGTGTCGCGTGGATCACCGCGTACATGGTCATGCTCGTCGGTGGCGGCAACGACCTGTGGGCGACCCACTTCCACCTGTCGCTGAACGCGATCACCTGGTTCGTCCGGATCGCCTTCTTCGCCGGACCGGTCATCGCCTTCATCGTCACCAAGCGGATCTGCCTGGGTCTGCAGCGGCGCGACAAGGACAAGGTGCTGCACGGCCGCGAGTCGGGTCTCATCAAGCGGCTGCCGCACGGTGAGTTCATCGAGGTCCACGAGCCGCTCAGCCAGGACCAGCTGCACACCCTCACCGCGCACGAGCAGTACCAGCCGGTCGAGATCGGCCCGTCGGTCGACGAGAACGGTGTCGAGCGCAAGCTGTCCGGTTCGCAGAAGCTCCGGGCGAAGCTCTCCAAGGGCTACTACGGGGAGCACAACCAGATCCCCAAGCCCACCGCCGACGAGTACAAGGAGATCACGAGCGGCCACGGCCACCACTGATCAACCGCGAGCTCTGAAGCTCTGACCTCCCATGGTCGCCACGGCAGGAGCCCCGTCCAGTCTCTGGACGGGGCTCTTCGCCGTCCCGGGGCTGGATAGGGTGGTCCTCCACGCACACTCACACCAGGAGCGGCTATGAACGCTGTGACCCCCGCAGGAGGCGACACCGCGGCGGCCCGTTCCTGGCCCGACGTGCTGAACGGTCTGCTCGAAGGACGGGACCAGAGCGCCGACGACACCGCGTGGGCGATGGACCGCATCATGCGCGGCGAGGCCACCGACGCGCAGATCGCGGGCTTCGTGATCGCGCTGCGGGCCAAGGGTGAGACGGTCGCGGAGATCTCCGGTCTCGTACGCGCCATGTACGCGCACGCCAACGTCATCGACGTGCCGGGCCCGAGCGTCGACATCGTGGGCACGGGCGGCGACGGCGCCAAGACCGTCAACATCTCCACCATGTCCGCGATCGTCGTCGCGGGAGCGGGCGCCAAGGTCGTCAAGCACGGCAACCGCGCCGCCTCCAGCGCGTCCGGCGCCTCCGACGTCCTGGAGAAGCTCGGCGTCAACCTCGACCTCACGCCCCGCCGGGTGGTCGAGGTCGCGGACGAGGCGGGCATCACGTTCTGCTTCGCCGTGAAGTTCCACCCGGCGCTGCGGCACGCGGGCGCCGCGCGCAGCCAGCTGGGGATCAGGACCGTCTTCAACCTCCTCGGCCCGCTGACCAACCCGGCCAAGGTGCGGGCCCAGGCGGTCGGGGTCGCCGACCCCCGGATGGCGCCCATCGTGGCCGGGGTCTTCGCCGAACGGGGTAACTCCTCCCTCGTCTTCCGCGGCGACGACGGACTCGACGAGCTGACGACGACGTCGACCTCCCGGGTCTGGATGGTGCGGGACGGCGCCGTGCGCGAGGAGGCCTTCGACCCCCGCGACGTCGGGATCGACCTCGTGCCCGTCGAGGCGCTGCGGGGCGCCGACGCCTCGTACAACGCGGAGGTGGCGCTGCGGCTCCTGGACGGCGAGAGCGGGCCGGTGCGGGACGCGGTGGTGCTGAACTCCGCGGCGGCGCTCGTCGCCCTCAGCCCGACCGACGAGCCGCTCGTGGAGCAGATCCGGGCCGGCATGGCGAAGGCGGCGCGGTCGATCGACTCGGGCGCCGCGAAGCGAGCCCTTGAGCGCTGGGTGTCCGCCAGCAACCGCTGAGCACCCCTCTATGGACCCCTCGATGTGACGCAGGGCGCAGTCCGGATTCTGGACTGCGCCTTGCGCGCCGAAGATCGTGTGGCAGGATGCTGCACAGGTCATGAGTGACAGCGACTACGGCCCCGGCCCGCTGTCCGGCAACCCTCCGTCCGTGGCGGGGTGCCCCGGGTGAAGACCAGGTCGTACGCAGCAAGGCGTATGGCAAGCGCGGACCCCTGCACGCCCTGGGGTCCTGGTCCTCAAGGGAGCAGTCTCGTGAGCAAGCGAATGTGACAGGGCTTCTACGCCCCGCCTCCGCACACCCTTCCGCACTTTTCTCCCGCGCCGTCGACGTGATTCCGGCGCGGTGATCTCGCCTGCGTCTCACGGGAGTTCGCCATGTCTGTTTCCGCCGTTGCCACCGACTCGTCCGTCTGCGCCCCGCTGGCCGTCCTCGGCAGGGACGTCACCGTTCCGCTGGTCACCGGCGGCGAGGTGAGCTACGCCGCGCTGGACTACGCGGCGAGCGCCCCGGCACTGCAGCGCGTGTGGGACGACGTGGCCGCGTACGCGCCGTACTACGGCAGCGTGCACCGCGGGGCCGGCTACCTCTCGCAGCTCTCCACCGACCTCTTCGAGAACTCCCGCAGGACCGTCGCCGAGTTCCTCGGCTGCCGCGAGGACGACCAGGTCGTCTTCACGCGCTCCACCACCGACTCGCTGAACCTGCTCGCCGCCGCCCTGCCCGCGGACTGCCAGGTCTTCGTCTTCGAGACCGAGCACCACGCCTCGCTGCTTCCGTGGCGGGACGCCCGCGTCACCTACCTCAACGCGCCGCGCACCCCCGACGAGGCCGTGCACACCCTGGAACGAGCCCTCGCCGACCGCGACCCCTACGGGCCCGCCCTGGTGTGCGTCACCGGCGCATCGAACGTCACCGGCGAGCTGTGGCCGGTGCGTGAGCTGGCCGCCGCCGCGCACGCGCACGGCGCCCGCATCGTCCTCGACGCCGCCCAGCTCGCGCCCCACCACCCGGTCTCCATCGAGGAGTTGGACGTCGACTGGGTCGCGTTCTCCGGCCACAAGCTGTACGCGCCCTTCGGTTCGGGCGTTCTCGCGGGCCGCTCCGACTGGCTGCGCGCCGCCGAGCCGTACCTCGCGGGCGGCGGCGCCTCGCGGAAGGTGGCGCGACGCCCCAAGGAAGCAGGCGGCGGTGTGGACGTGGAGTGGCACGACTCCGCGGCCCGGCACGAGGCCGGTTCGCCCAACGTCATCGGCGTCTACTCGATCGCGTCGGCCTGCAAGGCGCTCACCGAGGCGGGCTTCGACGAGCTCGTCGCGCGCGAGCAGCACCTGATCAGGAAGGTGCGCGAGGGCCTCGCCGGGGTGCCGGCCGTGCGGGTGCTCTCGCTCTTCGGGGACGACGCGCCGCGGGTGGGCGTCATCTCCTTCGTCGTGGACGGCTGGAACAGCTCCCACTTCGCCGCCGCGCTCTCCGCCGAGTACGGCATCGGCGTACGGGACGGCCTGTTCTGCGCCCACCCGCTGGTGCGCACCCTGCTCGGCAGCGAGCCCGGCGAGCCCGGCGAGTGCGGCGCCCCCGAGGCCGCACCCGGCGAGAAGTCGCTGAACGCCATCCGGGTGAGCTTCGGCGCCGGTACCCCCGACGAGCACGTCGAGCGTTTCGTACGCGCCGTCAAGGAGCTGGTGGCGGACGGCGCGCGGTGGAACTACCGTACCGAGGACGGACGTTGCGTGCCGGACACGGGCGTCGCCGCCTGAGGAGTCCCAGGAGGCCTCAAGGGCCCCGAAAGTCCCTAGGAGTCGAGGCCGATCGCGAAGGCCGCTTCCAGGTCGTGCTGGGAGTACGTGCGGAACGCCACGTGCGTGTCGGTCGCCTCGACTCCGGGGATCTTGCTGATCCGGCCGGGAATGACGTCCGCGAGGTCGTCGTGGCGCGGCACGCGCACCATCGCGATCAGGTCGTACGTGCCGGTGACGGAGAAGACCTCACTGACGGAGTCGAGCGCGGCGATCGACTCGGCGATCTCCGGAATCCGGTCCACGCTGGTCTTGATGAGCACGATCGCGGTGATCACGGCTTGCTGTCTCCCTCGGTGGCCGGTGCTGTGCCGTTCACTCTAGTCTTCCGGGCCGACCACCCCCACGCGTAGAGGAAGCCGAGCGAGAAGCCCACCAGGTGCGCCAGATAGGCCACGCCGGTGCCCTTGCCGCCCTGCCCCGCCGCCAGCCACTGCAGCGCCACCCAGAACGGCAGCACCACCCAGGCCGGAAAGCGCAGCGGCAGAAAGAAGAGGAACGGGAAGAGGCTGGTGACGCGCGCCCGAGGGAAGAGATAGAGGCAGGCACCGAGGACGGCGGAGATCGCCCCGGACGCTCCCACGAGCGTCTGGTCGGAGCCCGCGTGCGCGGCCGCGTAGGCGAGCAGGGCGAGACAGCCGCAGCAGACGTAGAAGAACGCGTAATGGAGGTGGCCCATGCGTTCCTCGACCATGACCCCGAAGACGTACAGGAACAGCATGTTCCCGAGCAGATGCAGCCAGCTTCCGTGCACGAACAGGGCGGTGAACGGGCCGAGAGCGGCGTCAGGGGCACCGCTGAACAGTTCGACGGGGACCACTCCCCATCGCTCGAAGTAGACCTGTTGCGCGCCGATCAGCTCGTCGCCGCGCCCGTAGGCGGGGTTGAGCCCGGACACCGGGGAGATCAGGAAGACCACACAGCAGACGGCGATCAGGCCGTACGTCACCGGGGCGGTCCGCCCGCCGAGCAGCCGGCCCGCCTTCGTACCCCATGTTCGGATCATGGACAGAGCATGACGTAACGGACGTCGGCCGCACAGACCGCCATGCCGCTCCGCGGGCCGCCGCACGGCGCCCCTTACAGGCCTTAGGGTTACGGGCAACGCGCACCCAGGAAGCCGCGCGGTCCCACGGTCGCCGAAGATGTCGCCGCGCAAGTCACCGAAGAAAGCGAACAGCCACGATGACGGTTCCTCTGCCGACCGCCACCACGCGGTGGCGCTGCACGCTGTGCGGCAATCTCACGCGTTTCGATGTGACCCGCAGCTCGAAGGTCGTCGAGTATGTGCATCTCGACCTGGCCGGAGAGTCGAACGTCGAGGAACGCGAGGTGGTCAGTGAGACCATCGAGTCCGTACGGTGCCGATGGTGCAACGCCGTGGATCAGGTGGAACTCGTGGACAGGCCGGGCACCGACTCCTGAGGGAGCGGGGCCCGCACAGCTAGTGGGGTGACGGATGGTGGAGAGCGCAGGCGGGGAGCCGGACGACGGCGCCGCTGAGGTGCTCGACCGCCCGCTGCCCGACGGGGTGCGCAGGCGGGTCGTCCACATCGTCTCGGACGGCTTCGGCGGCCTCACCCTGGCCGAATTGCCCCCTCAGCTGCGGCAGTACGCGCGCTTCACGCCCACCCGGCGCGCGAAGTTCGCCGGCAACGCGATGGCGGCGGCGCTGGAGAACGACACCCTCTTCCGCCAGCGCATCGGCGAACGGCTCAGAGAGGCCCAGGCCGAGCTCGCCGCCGCCCTGGACGCGGGCTCGCCGCCGCCCGCGGCCGATCCGCTCGACGTGGCGGCCGCCGCCTATGTGCTGCGCCCCACGGGATGGGTGAAGCTGGTCACCGCCGCGGGCGAGGAGGCCCAGCGGGCCGACGCCGAGCGGGTGGACGACGAGACCAGGGCCGAGCTCGAGCGGCTGCGCGAGGAGCTGGCGGCGGCCCGCGGCCAGACCAGGGCGGAGACCGAGCGGCTGCGCGCCGAGCTCGAATCGGCGCGCAAGGAGGCCGAGTCGGTGCACCGCAAGCTGCGCGGCGCGCTCAGCGACGTCAAGCGCGGCGAGGCGGCGCTGCGCAAGGCCGCCGCGGAGATCGAGGCGGCCCGCGCCGAGGCGCAGGCCCAGGTGTCCGCGGCGGAGAGCGAGACGCGGCGGCTCAAGGCGCGGCTCGGCGAGACCGAGGCCGCCCTCGAGGCCAGCCGCAGGGCGGCGCGCGAGGGGCGCAGCGTCGAGGACATGCGGCTGCGGCTGCTGCTCGACACGGTCCTCGACGCGGCCCAGGGGCTGCGGCGCGAACTGGCGCTGCCGCCCGTCTCCGTACGCCCGGCCGAGACCGTGGACGCGGTCGAGCCGGGACGGATGTCGCCCAAGGACATCGCCGCCCGCGCGCTCTCGGAGAACGATCCGGCCATTTTGGACCAGCTGCTCGCGCTGCCGCAGGCGCACCTGGTCGTCGACGGCTACAACGTCACCAAGACCGGCTATCCGACCATGCCCCTGGAGAAGCAGCGGCTGCGGCTGCTCGGCTCGCTCTCGCAGCTCGCTCTGCAGTCGGGCGCCGAGGTCACCTGCGTCTTCGACGGCGCGGAGCTGGCCGCGCCGGTGCTGCTCGCCCCGCCGCGCGGGGTGCGGGTGCTGTTCTCCAAGGCCGGTGTCACCGCTGATGAGTTGATCCGTCAGCTGGTGCGCGCCGAGCCGCCGGGCAGGCCCGTGGTCGTCGTCTCGACCGACCGCGAGGTGGCCGACGGGATCGCCAAGGCGGGTGCCCGTCCGGTGGCTTCGGCGGTGCTCCTGAAGAAGCTTTCGCGGGGCTGACCGTACGGGGCTTTCGCGGGTTTAAGGGGTCTCCTGCAACTCCTGGGCCCTATGCCCGAATTGAGCGTCGCTCGACGCGACGTAGCGTCAGAAGAAGGTCACCGGCTGTGCGTCATCGGTAAAGAATGCGCTCCGAGTCTGATTTTTTGCTGATGAGATTTGTACTGATCACAAGAAGGTCACTAAGGTCTCGCCTCGAACCCCCGCTCGGTTGATCACCCATCCGGGGTGGCGGCGGTGGTACCCGCCCGCCGCGTCCCGGTAGGCGGCCGGAGGATGAAGGAGCCGCCCGAGTGGCGTCCCACCGTCGACCCAAGCAGCCGAGCCGCACCCGCGTGACCGTGCTCACCGCGACCGCCGCCGCTGCCGTGGCCCTCACCTCGCAGGGCGCCGCCCAGGCCGCGCCGAAGCCGAGCAAGGACGAGGTCAAGTCCAAGGTCGACAAGCTCTACGAGGACGCGGAGCGGGCCACCGACAAGTACAACGGGGCCAAGGAGAAGCAGGAGAAGCTCGAGAAGCAGATCGGCGATCTCCAGGACAAGGTCGCCCGCGGCCAGGAGGAGCTCAACGACCTGCGCGACGGCCTCGGTTCGATGGCCAGCGCCCAGTACCGCTCCGGCGGCATCGACCCCTCCCTGCAGCTCTTCCTCTCCTCCGACCCGGACAACTACCTCGACAAGGCGTCCACCCTCGACCAGCTGAGCAGCCAGCAGGTCGACGCGCTCAAGAAGATCCAGAAGAAGCAGCGGGACCTCGCGCAGCAGCGCAAGGAGGCCGCGGGCAAGCTCGACGACCTGGCGGCCACCCGCACGGAGCTCGGCAAGAAGAAGCAGGAAGTCCAGGGCAAGCTCGGCGAGGCGCAGAAGCTCCTCAACACGCTGACCGCCAAGGAGAAGGCCGCGCTCGCCGCCAAGGAGCAGAAGCGCGCGAGCCGCTCCGCCGAAAAGCGCACGGACCTCGGCCACGAGGCCCCCGCCTCCGGCCGCGGCGCCGCCGCCCTGAGCGCCGCCGCCACCCAGATTGGCAAGCCCTACGTCTCCGGTGGCACGGGCCCCAACTCCTACGACTGCTCCGGCCTCACCCAGTGGGCGTTCGCGCAGGCCGGTGTCTCCATCACCCGGACCACGTACACCCAGCAGAACGACGGCACGAAGATCGGCCGCAGCGAGCTGAAACCCGGTGACCTGGTCTTCTTCAACAACCTCGCGCACGTCGGCTTCTACGCGGGCAACGGCCAGGTGCTGCACGCCCCGCACCCTGGCGCCTCGGTGCGCTACGAGTCGATGTCGTATCTGGGCTCCTTCCAGTTCGGCGTCCGCGTCTGAGCCGCGCAGCGCCGCCCGCTTGACGTCAACGGCTCGCCGGTACCGCCCGAACGGGCGAATTACGGCAACTCCCGCTGACCGCACGCCCCGTTGATGACCTGCGTCAGAGACGGGGCGTCGGCCTTTCCGCACCCTTTCCGCACCCCGCCGGGTCTTTGGCCGCCGTGTGGTCGCACGGCTACTGTCGGCGCGCATTCCCCCGGGGCAGCCGGGGGGTTCGTCAGCGGAAGGGAGAGCGGCTTCCCGTGGGGTCCCATCGCCGTCCCGCACAGCCCGGTCTCGACCGGAGTGCACGCGTCAGTGTCCTTTCGGCGGCAGCGGCCGCCGCGGCCGTCGCCCTCGGCGGCGCGCCCGCGGGCGCCGCGCCGCAGGACAAGCCGTCCGAGACCCGGGCCAAGGTGGACCGGCTCTACGAACAGGCCGAGCGCGCGACCGAGCTGTACAACAAGGCCGACGAGCAGGCGGACAAGCTGCGCGCGCAGGTCGAGCGGGCCAAGGACAGCGTCGCGCGCGGCCAGGAGCGCATCAACGCGATGCGCGGCGCGCTCGGCGCGCTCGCCGGGGCCCAGTACCGCGCCGGCGCCATCGACCCCTCGCTGGCCCTGATGCTCTCCTCCGACCCGGACGGCTACCTGGAGCGGGCCTCGGTCCTCGACCGCGTCAGCGCCCGCCAGGCGGGCGAACTGACCGATCTGCAGCGGGCCCAGCGCGGCCTCGCGCGAGAGCGCGCCGAGGCGGGCCGCAAACTCGCCGAGCTGGAGAAGAGCCGCACCGCCGTCGCCCGCCACAAGCGCACCGTCGAGCACAAACTGGCCAGGGCCAGACGGCTGCTCAACTCGCTGTCGAGCGACGAACGCGAGGCGTACAAGAGGTCCTCGCGCGACGGTGGACGCGATGAGCTGCCGGAGGCCGGGGGCGCCGCGTCCTCCTCGCGGGCCGCCGCCGCCGTCGCCGCCGCGCGCTCCGCCATCGGCCGCCCCTACGTGTGGGGCGCCAACGGGCCCTCCGGATTCGACTGTTCCGGCCTCATGCAGTGGTCGTACGCCCAGGCAGGGGTCGGCCTGCCGCGCACCTCGCAGGCCCAGCGGTACGCGGGCCGCCAGGTCCCCCTCTCCCAGGCGCGCCCCGGTGACCTGGTCGCCTACCGCGACGACGCCAGCCACATCGGGATGTACATGGGCAACGGCCAGGTGGTGCACGCCCCCTACCCCGGAGCGGCGGTCCGCTACGACCCCGTCGGCATGATGCCGGTGTCGTCCGTGACGCGCATCTGACCGGCCGCCCGCGGGCCGGGCCCCGTACGATCGGGAAGGTGGCTGGTCACAGACGTGGGTCGGGGGCGCTGGCGCTGTGCGTCGCGTTCTGCCTCGCCGTGCTCGCCGGCTGTGGCGGCGACCCGGTGCCGGACGCCGCCGCCGGTGATGTGCGCAGGCTCCTGGAGCGGCGCGCGCAGGCGGTGCTCGACGGGGACGAGAAGGCGTACGACAGGACCGAGCGGCCCGCGAAGGGCGCCGCGGACCTCTTCGCACGCGTCGACGACGTCCCGCTGGACTCCTGGGAGTACCGGCTGACCCGCCTCGACCGCTCGGGCGCGCGGGCCACCGCGAGCGCCGAACTCCGCTACCGCGTCAAGGGCTACGACCGCGCGCCGGTCACCGCCGAGCGCACGCTGTCCCTCCAGCGGCACGGCGGGCAGTGGTACGTCGCCGCCGAGCGGCCCGCGAAGAAGTCCGGCGAGCAGCTCTGGGACCAGGGGCGCGTGCGCGCCGAGCGCGGCGCGCACAGCCTCGTCCTCGGGGTCGGCCAGAGCGCCGCCGAGCTGCGCGCCCACCGTGAACTCGCCGACCGGGCGGTGCCCGCCGTCCAGGACGCCTGGCCGGGGAAGTGGCCGGGCCGGGTCGTCGTCCTCGTGCCCCGCTCCCTGGACGCCATGGCGGAGCTGCTCGGAGCGCCCGCCTCCGGGTACCGGGGGATCGCGGCGGTCACCACCGGCGAGGCGGGCACGTCGGGGCGGGCACCGGCCGACCGGATCATCGTCAACCCCGAGGCGTACGGAGTCCTCGGCGACTTCGGCAAGCAGGTCGTCCTCACCCACGAGGCGACCCACGTCGCGACCCGCGCGAAGACCTCGGGGGCCACCCCGCTGTGGCTCTCCGAGGGCTTCGCGGACTGGGTGGGCTACCGCGGCACGGGGCGCACCGCGGCGCAGGCCGCCCCCGAGCTGCGGCGCGCGGTGCAGCGCGGGGAGCTGCCCGGCGCGCTCCCCGAGAACCACGACTTCGGCTTCGCGGGGAGCGCCACGCGGCTCGCCGGTGCCTATGAGGGCGCCTGGCTGGCCTGCCGGATGATCGCGGAGCAGTGGGGCGAGCGGAAGCTGATGGATTTCTACCGGGCGGTGGGGGAGCGCGGGAAGCGGGCGGGGGCGGTCGCGGACGCGCTGCGGGACGTCCTGGACACGACGCCCGACGACTTCACGGCGCGCTGGCGTACGTATCTGCGTGCGGAGCTTGGCTGAGCTGCCCCGGCACCGGCTGCCGCACCGCGCGGCGCGGCTCCGACACGCTCTGGCGCCACAGGTTCCGGCAGGCCAGCAGGGTGGCCGCGACCAGCAGGCCGTTGCGTACGAGGAGCAGGCAGACGCCCAGCGGATCGCTGGCCACCACGTGCGAGAACCAGACGGGGAACTCCAGGAACGTCACGAACGTCGCCCCGAGGACGAGCCGTACCGGGACCGCCATCCGGCTCGTGCGGAAGGCCAGGCAGACGGCGGCGCCCCCGACCAGCCACAGCATGTACTGCGGGCTGATCACCCGGCTCGTGGCGGTGAAGAGCAGTACGGCGACGAAGGCGGCGTCCGCGGGCGTACTCGCCGACCATGCCCGGGCCCGCAGCCGCCACACCAGGAGCCAGCAGAACGCTGCCACCGTCAGGAGCTGTGCCGCCGTGCTCACCGGTGTCACGTACGGGCCGAGGAATTCCACCGAGCCGTAGTTGAGGCGCACGTCGCCCCGCCAGCCGAGGTGCCGCGCGACGTGGAAGAAGAGGGCGCCGAGCGACTCCACCTCCGTGCCGCGGTCGCGCTGGAAGGTGAGGAACGCGAGCGCGCCCGGCATCGCCACCAGGAACGCCAGCGTGAGGGCGAGGGCGGTGCCCGCGGCGGCGGTCCAGGACCGCCGGGTCGCCCGCCCGCGCACCGCGCCGACCAGCAGCAGCACCGGCCACACCTTGAGCAGCGCCCCGAACCCCGCGAGCGCCCCCGCCGTGCGCGGGTGCCGCGCCCCGGCGAGCAGCGCGGCGACCGCTACGGCGGTCACAAGGACGTCGTAACGGGCGTACACGGTGGGTCCCAGCAGGGCCACGCCCACGACCCACACCCACGCGCCCCGCGGCGACCTGCCGGGCCGCCGTCCCGCGTACAGGAGCAGCCCGCACGCCGCCGCGTCGCAGAGCAGGGCCAGCGTGAAGAAGGCCGGGGCGTAGCCGAGGAAGGGGAGCAGGGCGGGGGAGAGGACCGCGAGGGCGGCGGCGGGCGGGTACTGCCAGGTCACGTCGTCGAGCGGGAAGGTGCCTGTGCGCAGGACCTCGTACCAGCCCTGGTAGATGACGGAGACGTCGCTGGTCACGTCCGGGCCGGGGACGGTGAGCACGCGCAGGACGCAGAGCAGCAGGACGGTCCTGGTCAGAACCCAGACGGTCAGGATGCGTGCCATGCGCGCCTCGCCCCTTTTTCCCTACTTCATTGCGATACGGGGAGCCATGATGCCGGGCGGGGCCGGGGCGGGGCGAAGAGGCTGGGCCGTGCGGGGCCGCCGACGGCTTTCGGTACTGTCGTGCGCGATGCACAAGACCTTGATCGTCACGAACGACTTCCCGCCCAGGCCCGGTGGCATCCAGGCGTTCCTGCACAACATGGCGCTGCGCCTGGACCCCGAGCAGCTCGTCGTCTACGCCTCCACCTGGAAGCGCGGCCCCGAGGGCGCCGAGGCGACGGCCGCCTTCGACGCCGAGCAGCCCTTCCGGGTCGTACGCGACCGCACGACGATGCTGCTGCCGACCCCGCGCGTCACCCGCCGCGCGGTCTCGCTCCTGCGTGAACACGGCTGTACGTCGGTGTGGTTCGGGGCGGCGGCGCCGCTGGGCCTCATGGGTTCCGCGCTGCGCAGGGCCGGGGCGGAGCGGCTCGTCGCCACGACCCACGGGCACGAGGCGGGGTGGGCCCAGCTGCCCGCCTCGCGTCAGCTGCTGCGCCGGATCGGTGAGTCGACCGACACGATCACCTATCTCGGCGAGTACACGCGCTCACGGATCGCCGCGGCGCTGACCCCCGCCGCGGCGGGGCGCATGGTGCAACTGCCGCCCGGCGTCGACGAGAAGACCTTCCACCCCGGCTCCGGCGGCGCGGAGGTACGGGCGCGGCTCGGCCTCACCGACCGGCCCGTCGTGGTCTGCGTCTCCCGCCTGGTGCCGCGCAAGGGGCAGGACACGCTGATCCTCGCCATGCCGCGGATTCTGGCGGGGGCGCCGGACGCGGTGCTGCTCATCGTCGGGGGCGGGCCCTATGAGCAGGACCTCCGCAAACTCGCCGCCGAGACCGGCGTCGCGGACTCCGTGCGCTTCACCGGGGCGGTGCCGTGGGCGGAACTCCCCGCGCACTACGGCGCGGGCGACGTCTTCGCCATGCCGTGCCGGACGCGGCGCGGTGGCCTCGACGTGGAGGGCCTCGGCATCGTCTACCTGGAGGCGTCCGCGACCGGCCTCCCCGTCGTCGCCGGTGACTCCGGCGGGGCGCCGGACGCCGTCCTTGACGGGGAGACGGGCTGGGTCGTCCCCGGCGGCGCCCCCCGGGAGACGGCGGACCGCATCGTCACCCTGCTCGGCGACGGGGAGCTGCGGGCGCGGATGGGGGAGCGGGGACGGGCGTGGGTGGAGGAGAGATGGCGCTGGGACCTCTTGGCGGACCGACTGAAGGAACTCCTGTAACACGAACGGCCCGCCCCGCCATCGTGGCTTGTCGCGCAGTTCCCCGCGCCCCTGAACAGCGGCTGCGCCGCTCCAGGGGCGCGGGGGCAGGGAAGCGGGGCGAAGCCCCGGCTTCAGGGGCGCGGGGAACTGCGCGAGCAACCACGTACGACCGAGAGTCGCCCTGCAAGCTCGCCTCCACGGCGAGTGGTGCGCGAGCAACCACGTACGACCGGGAGTCGCCCTGCAAGCTCGCCTCCACGGCGAGTGGTGCGCGAGCGACCAGCCACAACCGAGAGCCGCCATCCGACACCGCCCCCACGCCACGTGGGCGCCCCGCCAACGCTACCCGCGGTAAATCGCCTCGATCTCGTCCGCATAATCCTTCGCCACAACATTCCGCTTCAGCTTCAGCGACGGCGTCAGATGCCCCGACTCCTCCGTGAACTGGGAGCCGAGGACGCGGAACTTCCGGACGGACTCCGCCTTGGAGACCGCCGCGTTGCCGTCATCCACCGCCCCCTGGATCGCGGCGAGCAGATCCGCGTCCTCACGCAAGGACGCCGCCGTGGAGCCGGCCGGCTTCCCGTGCTCCGCGGCCCAGCGGCCGAGGAACTCGTCGTCGACCGTGACCAGCGCGCCCACGAAGGGGCGGCCGTCGCCGACGACCATGCACTCGGCGATCAGCGCGTGCGCGCGGATGCGGTCCTCGATCACGGCGGGGGCGACGTTCTTGCCGCCCGCGGTGACGATGATCTCCTTCTTGCGGCCGGTGATGCGCAGATAGCCGTCCTCGTCGAGCGTGCCGATGTCACCGGTGTGGAACCAGCCGTCGGCGAGCGCCTCTTCGGTCGCGCCCTCGTTGTTCCAGTAGTGGGAGAAGAGGTGCTCACCGTGGAGGAGGACCTCGCCGTCGTCGGCGATGCGGACCACCGAGCCCGGCAGCGGCTGGCCGACCGTGCCGATCTTCTGACGGTCCCACGGATTGAAGGCGGTGGCCGCACAGGACTCCGTCAGACCGTACCCCTCAAGGACCGTGAAGCCGATGCCGCGGAAGAAGTGGCCGAGGCGCTCACCGAGCGGCGCGCCGCCGGAGATCGCGTACTCACCGCGTCCGCCGAGCACCGCCCGCAGCTTGCTGAAGACCAGCTTGTCGAAGACCCGGTGCTTGATCCGCAGGCCGAGGGACGGCCCCGACGGCGTGTCGAGTGCGCGGCTGTACGCGATCGCCGTGTCCGCGGCCTTGTCGAAGATCTTGCCCTTGCCGTCGGCCTGCGCCTTGGCGCGCGCCGAGTTGTAGACCTTCTCGAAGACGCGCGGCACGCCGAGGACCATGGTCGGCCTGAAGGACGCCAGTTCGTCGGTGAGGTTCTTGACGTCGGGCGCGTGGCCGAGCTTGATCGGCGCCATCAGCGCGGCGACCTCGACGAGCCGTCCGAAGACGTGCGCGACGGGAAGGAAGAGCAGGACCGAGCACTCGCCGGTACGGAAGAGGGGCTTGAGGCGCTCCACGACGTTCCCGCACTCCGCGAAGAAGCTGCGGTGGGTGAGCACGCAGCCCTTGGGGCGGCCCGTGGTGCCCGAGGTGTAGACGATCGTGGCCGGGTCGTCGGCACCGGCCGCCGCGCTGCGCTCGTCGACGGTCTCGTCCGGCACGTCGGCGCCCGCGCGGTGCAGCTCGTCGACGCCGCCCTTGTCGATCTGCCAGACATGGGCGAGCGCGGGCAGCCGGTCGTGCACGGACTCGACGGCCGCGGCGTGCGCGTCGAGCTCCACGACGCAGGCGACGGCGCCGGAGTCGCCCAGGATCCACTGGATCTGCTCGGCCGAACTCGTCTCGTACACCGGCACGGTGACCGCGCCCGTGCTCCAGATGGCGAAGTCGAGAAGCGTCCACTCGTACCGCGTGCGGGACATCAGGCCGACGCGGTCGCCGGGGCGCACGCCCGCGGCGATCAGGCCTTTGGCGGTGGCGCGCACATCGGCGAGGAAGGCCTTGGCGGTGACGTCCTGCCAGCGCCCTTCGACCTTGCGGCCGATGACGGCGACATCCGGGTGCTGCGCGGCATTTCTGCGGACGATGTCGGTCAGATTGCCGTCCGCAGGGACCTCGTACAGGGCCGGAAGGCTGAACTCGCGCAAGACTGCTGCTCCTACATAGGGCGCCGGCGCCACGACGTTGTGTGCTGCGACGGTGCGGTCCAAGATCGGGCAGGCGCTCAGTCGAGATGAGGGGCTGAGCACTACTGGACTGCCCGGACGTTACCCATCGGTATGGCTTGTTCGGTAGGGGGGCGGGCCCAGATGTTCGGTGCGTCACACGTCGCTGTTGTCTGCGTCGCACAGTACGCCACGCTCTTCCCGACTCGGAAGTAACCGCAGGTCCGGCCGCTGCCCTGGGCCCCTACCCTCCGCGCGGGCACCGTCCTAGGGTGATCGGCATGCCAGCTTTCCGGGTCAACGTGGTCAGTGACGTGCACGGCAACGCCGAGGGTCTCGCCCGCGCGGGGGACGGCGCGGACGCGCTCGTCTGCCTCGGCGACCTCGTGCTCTTCCTCGACTACGCGGACCACTCGCGCGGCATCTTCCCCGACCTCTTCGGCGCAAAGAACGCGACCAGGCTGGTGGAACTGCGCACCGCCCGCCGTTTCGAGGAGGCCAGGGAGTTCGGCGGCCGGCTGTGGGCGGGCGTGGACCGGGGCGCGGCGATCGAGCGCGCCGTCCGCAAGCAGTACGCCGAAATGTTCGCGGCCTTCCCCACCCCGACCTACGCCACCTACGGCAACGTCGACATCCCGGCCCTGTGGTCCGAGTACGCGAGGCCCGGCACCACCGTCCTTGACGGCGACCGGGTCGAGATCGGCGGCCGTGTCTTCGGGTTCGTCGGCGGCGGGCTGCGCACCCCGATGCGTACCCCCTACGAGATCAGCGACGAGGAGTACGCCGCCAAGATCGAGGCGGTCGGCGAGGTCGACGTCCTGTGCACGCACATTCCGCCGGACGTCCCCGAGCTCCTCTACGACACCGTGGCCCGCCGCTTCGAGCGCGGCAGCCGCGCGCTGCTCGACGCGATCCGCAGGACCCGCCCCAAGTACGCCCTCTTCGGCCACGTCCACCAGCCGCTGGTCCGGCGCATGCGCGTCGGCGCGACGGAGTGCGTGAACGTCGGGCACTTCGCCGGGTCCTCCCGGCCCTGGGCCCTGGAATGGTGACGGCGCGGCGCGCGGTAGCCTTCACGCGGTACGTACACGCCCATCCCGGACCGCATCTGGAGGAGCCACAGCGATGGCCGAACACACCAGCTCGAGCATCACGATCGAGGCGGCACCGGCCGAGGTGATGGGAGTGATCGCCGACTTCGCCCGCTATCCGGACTGGACGGGAGAGGTGAAGGAGGCCGACGTGCTGGCCACCGACGAGCAGGGCCGCGCCAAGGAGGTCCGGCTCGTCATGGACGCCGGCGCGATCAAGGACGACCAGACGCTCGGCTACACCTGGACCGGCGACAACGAGGTCAGCTGGACCCTCGTCAAGTCCCAGATGCTCCGCTCCCTGGACGGCTCGTACCTCCTGAGGCCCGTGGGCTCCGGCACCGAGGTCACCTACCGCCTCACCGTCGACGTCAAGATCCCCATGCTCGGCATGATCAAGCGCAAGGCCGAAAAGGTCATCATCGACCGAGCCCTGGCGGGCCTCAAGAAGAGGGTCGAGTCCAAGGAAGCCTGAGAGGGGAAGCAGGGCGAAGCCCTTGCTTCCAGGGGCGCGGGGAACCGCGCGAGCAACCACACCCGGCCGAGAGCCGCGAACGAGCAGCCTCTCCCACGGCGAGTGGGCGCCCCCGCCCCCACCCCCGGCCTGACGTACCGTTCACCCTTATGCGCACCCTCCTCGTCACCGGCCCCGGCGGCTCCGGGCGGACCACGCTCGCCGCGGCCACCGCGCTCGCCGCCGCGCACGCCGGGCACCGGGTCCTCGTGCTCTCCGCCGACCGTGCCGACACCCTCGGCGCGGTGCTCGGCGGGCCGGACACGCACCCCGGGCTCACCACCCGGCGGCTCGCCCCCGACGACCGCTTCCGCGACGATCTGGTCGCCCTGCAGGAACGTGCCTCCTCCGCCCTGGACCTGCTCGGCGCCGAGCGGCTCGACGGCGAGGAGCTGACCCCGCTGCCCGGGGCCGAGGAGCTTGCCCTGCTGCGCGCCCTGCGCGACGCCGGCGCGGACGACGCCCACGACACGCTGATCGTCGACCTGCCGCCCACCCCCAGGGCCCTCGCGGCCCTCGCCCTCCCCGAGCAGCTCCGCCGCTACCTGCGCCGCCTGCTCCCGCCCGAGCGGCAGGCGGCCCGCGCCCTGCGCCCCATGCTCGGCCGCCTCGCGGGCGTCCCCATGCCGGCCGCCTGGCTGTACGAGAGCGCGGCCCGCCTCGAGGACGAGCTCGCCGCCGTCCAGCGCGTGATCGAGGCGCCCACCACCACCGTCCGGCTGACCGCCGAGCCGGGCCCCGCGGGCGCCGACGCCGTCCGCGCCGCCGCCACCGGCCTGGCCCTGCACGGCCTGCGCACCGACCTCCTGATCGCCAACCGGATCCTCCCGGACGCGAGCGCCGACACCTGGCTGGCCGGGCTCTGCGCGCAGCAGCACAAGACGCTGGACGAGTGGGAGTCGGCGTACGACCACGTCGGCAGGGTTCCCCACCTCGGCCGCGACCCCCGCGGCGCCGAGGACCTCGAAGCCCTCGGCCTGACGGCGCCCGGCCCTGCCCCCGCCCCCGTCACCTGGCCCGTCACCGAAGCCTCCGGCACCATCACCGACGCCTCCGGCGACGGAAGCCACGCGTACGTCTGGCACATCCCGCTCCCCGGCGTCGGACGCGACGAGCTCGGCCTGATCCGGCGCGGCGACGAGCTCGTCGTCACCGCGGGCCCCTTCCGCCGCATCGTCACCCTGCCGTCCGCGCTGCGCCGCTGCACGGTGGCGGGGGCCGGACTGCGCGAGGGCGAGCTGCGGGTGCGGTTCGCGCCCGATCCGGCTCTGTGGCCGCGCGGGAACTGAACCTCGCCGTGACCCGGCCCCGCGCCCGCACGGCCGGTGAACACGGGACCGCCATTCGGGTAACGTCGAGTGGTATGAGCGATGCCACCGAGCGCGAAGCCTCCGAAGTCGACGCCGACGCCTGGGAGCAGGCGTGCGCCGAGGATCTCGCGGCCGAGCAGGCCCGCCGCCGCGCGCAGTACGGCACCCCGGCGGGGTCGGCCGCCGAGGAGCTGCTCAAGCTCGTCGACGCCGTCTCGGAGAAGCTCTCCGGGCTACGGTCGCCGCTGCTCGGCGCGGTCGCGCAGGGCGCCGTCGAGCAGACCCTCAAGCAGGTCGTCCGGGAGGCGAAGGCCGTCGTCGAGCCGGTCATCGAACGCAACCCCGACGTCTTCGACCACCTAGCGGCGGCCGGCTCCGAGCTGCTCGCCGCCTACCGCTCGGCGGCCCGGGGCCAGGAGGGCCGGTGGACCCGCGGCGACGGTCCCGACGGCGGCGCGAAGGGCGCCGCGGACTCCCCGGAGCGCCGGGACGAGGGCCCCGCGGCCGGCGAACACATCGATCTGGACTGACCCCCCTCGGGTACGGTGGGCCGTAGCGGGGCTCGATCGAACTGAGGGATTCATGGGACTCACCATCGGCGTCGACATCGGCGGCACCAAGATCGCGGCCGGAGTGGTCGACGAGGACGGCAACATCCTCTCGACCTTCAAGGTGCCGACCCCTGGGACTTCCGAGGCCATCGTCGACGCGATCGCCTCCGCCGTGGCGGGCGCGCGGGCCGGGCACGAGATCGTCGGTGTCGGCATCGGCGCCGCCGGCTACGTCAACCGCCAGCGCTCCACGGTCTACTTCGCGCCGAACATCGACTGGCGGCAGGAGCCGCTGAAGGAAGAGGTCGAGAAGCGCGTCGGCCTGCCGGTCGTCGTGGAGAACGACGCCAACGCCGCGGCCTGGGGCGAGTACAAGTTCGGCGGCGGCAAGGGCCACCGCAACGTCATCTGCATCACGCTCGGCACTGGTCTCGGCGGCGGCATCATCATCGGCAACAAGCTGCGCCGCGGCCACTTCGGTGTGGCCGCCGAGTTCGGCCACATCCGGATGGTGCCGGACGGCCTGCTCTGCGGCTGCGGCAGCCAGGGCTGCTGGGAGCAGTACGCCTCGGGGCGCGCCCTCGTGCGGTACGCCATGCAGCGGGCGAACGCCACTCCCGAGAACGCCGAGTACCTCCTCTCGCTGGGTGACGGCACCCCCGAGGGCATCGAGGGCAAGCACATCTCGATGGCCGCGCGCCAGGGCGACCCCGTCGCCATCGACTCCTACCGCGAGCTGGCCCGCTGGGCGGGCGCCGGCCTCGCCGACCTGGCGTCGCTCTTCGACCCGTCCGCGTTCATCGTCGGCGGCGGCCTCTCGGACGAGGGTGAACTGGTCCTCGACCCGATCCGCAAGTCCTTCAAGCGCTGGCTCGTCGGCGCCGCCTGGCGCCCCGAGGCCCAGGTCATCGCGGCCCAGCTGGGCAACGACGCGGGGCTTGTCGGCGCGGCGGACCTGGCGCGGGAGCCTGATCCCGTCATGTGACGCGGTCGCCATGCGGCCCGGTGACGGGGGCGCCGCCCATCGCGCTGCGCGCTCGTCATCAAACGCCGGACGGGCTGGGATTTCCCCGGCCCGTCCGGCGTTCGCGTATCTTGATCGTCATGCCGAAGAGCCCGCTCTCTACGCTGCCCAACTCCTGCACCGAAGCCGATGGTTCGGCCGTCATCCGGGTGCTCAGCTACAACATCCGCTCGATGCGCGACGACACCGCCGCGCTCGCCAGGGTCATCTCCGCCTGCGCCCCCGACCTCGTCCTCGTCCAGGAGGCCCCGCGGTTCTTCCGCTGGCGCAAGAAGCTGGCCCGCCTCGCGCGCGCGGCCGATCTGGTGATCCTCTCCGGCGGCGGCACCGCGGCGGGCCCCGCGCTGCTCTGCTCCCTGCGCGCCACGGTCGAGCGCACCGAGGACGTGCTGCTCCCGCTCACCCCGGGCCTGCACCGGCGCGGCTTCGCCACCGCCGTCGTACGGTTCGGCGGCGCCAGGATCGGCGCCCTCAGCGCTCACCTCAGCCTGCAGGGCGAGGAGCGGTACGCGCAGGGCGGGATGCTCCTCGACCGGCTCGCCGGGATGGGCGTGGAGCACGCGGTCGCGGGCGGCGACCTCAACGAGCGGCCGTCAGGACCGACGTTCCGCAGGCTCGCCGACGGGCTCCAGGACTGCTGGTCGGCGCGGCCCTGGGGCGGCGAGCACACCTCGACGCCTGCCGACCCGCACCAGCGCATCGACGCGCTCTTCGCCACGCGCGGCATCGAAGTACTCGGCTGCGGCGTGCCGTTGGACCTGCCCGGGGTGAGCGAGGCGGACCTGCGGGCGGCCACGGACCACCTGCCGGTCCTGGCCGCCCTCAGGGTCCCGGCGAGCTAGGTTTCCTGCCCCCGGGGGGAGGGCGCAGGCTCTCAGACGACGGCGCCGCGCCCCGGGTCGTCGTTCTCCTCGTCGTCGCCGCTGTTCATCCGCACCACGAGGGTGGCGAAGCCGCCCAGGAAGCCGCCGATGCCGAGCGTGGTCAGCCACCAGGTCATCTGCCAGCCGAACAGCACCGCGAGCAGGATGAGCAGCGGGCCGCCGAGCACGGCGAGCCAGGCGAACTTGGCCGTCACGTCGGCCTCGGGCAGCGGCGGCGGCTCCGGAGGCACGAAGTGCCCCTCGTCGTCGGCGTCGAAGTCGCTCTCGGAGGGCTCCGGCGCGGTGTAGTCGCGCGGGCCGCCGACGCCGGGCGCGAACGAGACGGAGCTGCCGAGCGGCTTGTCGGGGCCGGACTTGTCGTCCGGCGATTCGGTGGGGGCCTTCGCCGGGCCGCCCGCCGTGCCGTTCGTCTCGCTCTCCAGGAGCGCCAGGTCGTCGACCGACTTGAAGGGCTTGGCGCCCGGCGGATCCGCGGGCTCCTCGCCGTACCCCGCGACGATCGCCTGCCAGGCGGCGTCCTCGTCCAGGGGCAGGCCCCCACCGGGTGCCGCGCCCTCGGGGATCTTCTCGGGCTCGCGGCTCTCGTCGCGGTCCGCCGCCTCGTGCTCAGCCACCGGTGGCCGTCCCTTCCTTACCGACACTGGGGGCGATCCGGCCGACGAACGTGTGGCTCTCCTCGAAAATCCGGTCCGCGTCATAGTCCAACGTCGCGACGTGGTAGCTCTGTTCCAGCAGGATCTCCGTGACGTCCGTGGAGGAGACGCGGCCGAGGATCCGGGCCGAGTCGGCGGGCGGCACCACATGGTCGCGCGGGCTGTGCAGCACCATCAACGGCTGGGTGACCTGCGGCAGTTCGGCATCGACGAGACGGAAGAAGCGGCGCAGCGAGTGCGCGGCGTGCAACGGGATCCGGTGGTAGCCGACCTCCTCGGAGCCGGGCCTCGCGATGTCGCTGACGATGCCCTTCGTGCTCGGCAGGAGGTGCCGGGCGACCGGCAGCGCGTGGGCCGCGAGACCGTGCACCTTGTTCCCCGGGTTGACCAGGACGAGACCGCTGACCGCGTCCCCGTGCTTCGCGGCCAGGCGCAGCGCGAGCGCCCCGCCCATGGAGAGCCCGAACACGAAGACCCGCGCGCACCGGTCGAGGAGGTTGTGCAGCTCGCGCTCCACCTCCGCGTACCAGTCCTGCCAGCCGGTGGCCTGCATGTCCTCCCAGCGGGTGCCGTGCCCGGGAAGGAGCGGCAGCGAGACGGTGAGGCCGCGCTCCGCGAGGTACTCGGCCCAGGGGCGCAGCGACTGCGGGGATCCGGTGAAGCCGTGGCAGAGCAGGACGCCGACCTCGCCGCCTTCGTGGCGGTACGGCTCGGCTCCGGGGAGGACCGGCACTTCGGTCTCCTTCGTGTGAGGTGGGAGTACTTCACCGTACGCGACCGGACTGACACCGACCAGGGTCGTCGGGCCCATTGGCGCTACCGCGGGTTAAGGTCTGATCCACAGATACAGGAGGCACTCGGTTTGATCTACGGCGCAATGAAGGTTGCCATCGGAGGGCCGCTGAAGCTCGGCTTCAGGCCCTGGGTGGAGGGCCTTGAGAACGTTCCCGCCGAGGGCCCCGCGATTCTGGCCAGCAACCACCTCTCGTTCTCGGACTCCTTCTTCCTCCCCGCGGTCCTCGACCGCAAGGTCACCTTCATCGCCAAGGCGGAGTACTTCACCTCGCCGGGCGTGAAGGGCAAGCTCACCGCGGCCTTCTTCAAGGGCGTGGGACAGCTGCCCGTGGACCGCTCCGGCGGACGCGGGGCGGGCGAGGCGGCCATCAGGAGCGGCATCGAGGTCCTGGAGCGCGGCGAGCTCTTCGGCATCTACCCCGAGGGCACCCGCTCGCCCGACGGGCGTCTCTACCGCGGCAAACCGGGTGGCCTCGCGCGTGTGGCGCTCGCCACCGGCGCCCCCGTGCTCCCCGTCGCGATGATCGACACCGAGAAGATCCAGCCGCCCGGCAAGGTGCTGCCGAAGCTGATGCGGCCCGGCATCCGGATCGGCGAGCCGCTCGACTTCCGGCGCTACCAGGGCATGGAGCAGGACCGCTTCGTGCTGCGCGCGCTGACCGACGAGGTCATGTACGAGATCATGAAGCTCTCCGGCCAGGAGTACGTCGACATGTACGCGACGGCCGCCAAGCGCCAGATCGCCGACGCGGCCAAGGCCGCGAAGGCGGCCGAGAAGGCGGCGGAGCAGAGCGCGGAGAAGACCGCGGAGCAGGACGCCGGGAAGAAGGCGGGCTAGCCGAGAAGCAGGCGGGCCGGGGGACGGGCGTCGCGGGGGGAACCGGGGGAGATGGCCAGGCGAGAGCAAGTCATGAGGATGTCGGTCGAGCAGCCGCTGTGGCGTGCGCTCACCGCCTACCGCGTACTGACGATGCTGTACGCGATCGGCCTCTTCGTCGCCGCGCACGAGAAGCTGGACCGCCCCTGGCTCGCGGTCGCCTACTACGCGGTGCTCGCCCCCTGGACCCTCGCCACCCTGCCCCGCGTCGCGAACGCCGCGAGCTGCACCCGGCGGTTCCTCTTCGCGGACCTGACGGTCGCGATCGCCGGCATCCTGCTCACCCCCCTCGCCGACTCGCAGCAGCGGATCGCCGACGGCGGCCCGACGCTGCCCTCCATATGGACCGCGGGCTCCGTCCTGGCGTTCGCGATCAAGGGCGGCTGGCGCTGGGCGGCGTCGGCGTCCCTCCTCGTGGGGGTCGCCAACGTGGTGCAGCGCGGCGCGTTCAGCCGGGACACCCTGCACAACGTCCTGCTGGTCTGCATCGCCTCCATCGCCATCGGGTACGTCGTCGAGCTGGCCCGCGCCTCCGAGCGCACCCTGGCCCGCGCCCTGGAGATAGAGGCCGCCACCCGCGAGCGCGAACGGCTCGCCCGCGACATCCACGACAGCGTCCTTCAGGTCCTCGCCATGGTGCAGCGGCGCGGCACCGCCATCGGCGGCGAGGCCGCGGAGCTCGGCCGCCTCGCCGGTGAGCAGGAGGTCGCGCTGCGCACCCTGGTCGCCGGGGGCATGGTGCCGGCGTCGCGCGTGTCGGAGGACGCCTCGCAGGGTGCTGTCGTACGCGCCGTCGAGGTGCCGGACGACGCCGAACGGGACGACGGGACCCCCTGTGACCTGCGCTCGCTCCTCGTCGCGCACGCGGGGGCGAAGGTCACGCTCTCCGAGCCCGGGGCGCCGGTGCTCCTCGCGCCGGGGGCCGCGAGGGAGCTGGCGGCCGCTGTCGGCGCCGCCCTGGACAATGTCCGCAGGCACGCGGGCGCACAGGCGCGCGCGTGGATCCTGGTCGAGGACGAGCCGGGCGAGGTCATCGTGACCGTCAGGGACGACGGCCCCGGCATCCCGGAGGGGCGGCTCGCGGAGGCCGAGGGGGAGGGGCGGCTCGGGGTGGCCCTGTCGATCCGGGGGCGGCTGCGGGACATCGGGGGCACGGCCGAGCTGATCTCGGTGCCGGGCCAGGGGACGGAAGTGGAACTGAGAGTGCCGCGCGAAGAGGCGCGGGACGCGCGGGGGAAGGCGGGAAAGGCGAGATGAACGAGCAGCAGAGGCAGGAACCGGCCACGACCCGGGCCACGGAGGGCGCGGCGGCGGCAGGACCCGTCAAGGTCATGGTCGTCGACGACCACCCCATGTGGCGCGACGCCGTCGCCCGCGACCTCGCGGAGGCGGGCCTCGACGTGGTCGCCACGGCGGGCGACGGTGAGCAGGCGGTGCGCCGCGCGCAGGCCGCGGGCCCCGACGTCCTGGTCCTCGACCTGAACCTCCCGCTCAAGCCGGGCGTGCAGGTCTGCAAGGAGCTCGTCGCAGGCAACCCGGCGCTGCGCGTCCTGGTCCTCTCGGCGAGCGGCGAGCACGCCGACGTCCTGGAGGCCGTCAAGTCCGGCGCCACCGGCTATCTCCTGAAGTCGGCGTCGACCGAGGAGCTGATCGACGCGGTCCGCCGCACGGCCGTCGGCGACGCCGTCTTCACCCCGGGCCTCGCGGGCCTCGTCCTCGGCGAGTACCGCCGCCTGGCCACCGAGCCCGCGGCCGGCACCCCCGACGACCCGAAGGCCCCCCGGCTCACCGACCGCGAGACGGAGGTACTGCGCCTAGTCGCCAAGGGCCTGAGCTACAAGCAGATCGCCGAGCGCCTGGTCATCTCGCACCGCACCGTGCAGAACCACGTCCAGAACACCCTGGGCAAGCTCCAGCTGCACAACAGGGTGGAGCTCGTGCGGTACGCGATAGAGCGGGGCCTCGACGACGCGTGAGCGCGAAGCCGCCGCCGCGAAACCCCTCGTACGAGTGAAAGTGCTTGATCAACTGCCCTGCGCCACAAGGGAATTGACCATTCGCACCATCCCTGAGTGACCTGGATCACCATTAGCGTGACTCGCATCAGGTCACTGAGGCGAAGGGACATTTCCATGGGGGCCAAGAAAATTGGCGTACTGACCGGAGGCGGCGACTGCCCCGGGCTCAACGCTGTCATCCGGGGCATCGTCCGCAAGGGCGTGCAGGAGTACGGCTATGACTTCGTCGGCTTCCGGGACGGCTGGCGCGGTCCGCTGGAGGGCGACACCGTCCCGCTCGACATCCCCGCGGTCCGCGGCATCCTGCCGCGCGGCGGCACCATCCTCGGCTCGTCGCGCACCAACCCGTTCAAGGCGGAGAACGGCGTGCGCCGCATCAAGGAGAACCTCGCCAAGCAGGAGGTCGACTCGCTCATCGCGATCGGCGGCGAGGACACCCTCGGTGTCGCCGCGCGCCTCACCGACGAGTACGGCGTCCCGGTCGTCGGGGTCCCCAAGACCATCGACAACGACCTCTCCGCCACCGACTACACCTTCGGCTTCGACACCGCGGTCGGCATCGCCACCGAGGCGATCGACCGGCTCCACACCACCGCCGAATCGCACATGCGCGTCCTCGTCGTGGAGGTCATGGGCCGCCACGCGGGCTGGATCGCGCTCCACTCGGGCCTCGCGGGCGGCGCCAACGTCATCCTCATCCCCGAGCAGCGCTTCGACGTCGACCAGGTGTGCGCGTGGGTGACCTCGCGCTTCAAGGCGTCGTACGCGCCCATCGTCGTCGTCGCCGAAGGGGCGATGCCCAAGGACGGCGAGATGGTCCTCAAGGACGGCACGCAGGACTCCTTCGGGCACGTCAGGCTCTCCGGGGTCGGCGAGTGGCTGGCCAAGGAGATCGAGGGGCGCACCGGCAAGGAGGCGCGCACCACGGTCCTCGGCCACGTCCAGCGCGGCGGCACCCCCAGCGCCTTCGACCGCTGGCTCGCCACGCGCTTCGGACTGCACGCGATCGAGGCCGTACGGGACGGCGACTTCGGCAAGATGGTCGCGCTCCAGGGCACCAACGTGGTCCGGGTCCCGATCGCGGAGGCCACGGCCAAACTGAAGACGGTGGACCCGGCGCTGTACGCGGAGGTCGGGGTGTTCTTCGGCTGAGATCCTGTGCCCGGCGGGACGGCCCCCGCTCCGGGTGCCGTCCCGTTCGGCGCTCCTTAGACTCGCGCCATGGAGATCCTCGCGTTCGGCGTGCAGTCCGACGAGAAGCCGCTGATCGAGAAGGCCTTCGAGGGGCACCACGACGTCCGCTGCCTCGACGTGTTCCTGAACGAGGACACCGCCCCCATCGCCGCCGGTTACGAGGTCATCTCCTCCAGCGTCAACGCCACCCTGAACAACCGCGTCCTGCAGAGCCTCGCGGCCGGCGGGACGCAGATGATCGCCCAGCGCTCCACCGGGTTCAACAACATCGACCTGCGGGTCGCCGAGCGCCTCGGCCTGACCGTCGCCCGCGTCTCGTACTACTCGCCGTACTCTGTGGCCGAGTTCGCCTGGACCCTTGCCATGGCCGTCAACCGCCGCATCGTCCGCGCGAGCAACCGCACCCGCGACTTCGACTTCCGCCTCGACGGCCTGATGGGCCGCGACCTGCGCGGCCGCACCGTCGGCGTGCTCGGCACCGGCAAGATCGGCGAGGCGTTCACCCGGATCGCGCACGGCTTCGGCATGCGGCTGCTCGGCTGGGACGTCGCCGAGAACCCCGCCTGCCTCGGGCTCGGCATGACGTACGTGGAGCGGGACGAGCTCCTCGCCGAGGCGGACCTCGTCAGCCTGCACGTGCCGCTGCTCCCCTCCACCCAGCACCTCATCGGCGCCGACGCGCTGCGGATGATGAAGGACGACGCGATCCTGGTGAACTCCAGCAGGGGCGGCCTGATCGACACCAAGGCCCTGGTCGAGGAGTTGCGCGCGGGCCGCTTCACGGGTGTGGGCCTCGACGTGTACGAGGCGGAGGCGGGCCTCTTCTTCCTCGACAAGTCCCTGGAGGTCGTCGAGGACGACACGCTGGCCCGCCTCGTCACCTTCCCCAACGTCGTGGTCACCTCCCACCAGGCGTACTACACCGTGGACGCGGTCGGCCAGATCATCGACACCACGGTGAGCAACGTCCTCGACTACCTCGCGGGCCGCCGCTCCGAGAACGTCCTCGTCCCGGCCCCGGCCAGGAGCTGACCGAGCAGTTCCCGCACGATCCGGGCCCCGCTCAGCGTCAGCACCGACTCGGGGTGGAACTGCACGCCCGCGAAGGACGGCGCGCGCAGCGCGTGCACCTCGCCGCTGGCCGCGTCCCTGCTGACCTCGACGCCGTGCGCGGCGAGCTCCACCGCCGCGTCGTCGTCGCAGCGCGCCACGAAGCTGTTGTAGAACCCGACGGTCTCGGGCCGCCCGAACAGCTCGATGTCCGTCTGCGCGCCCTGGTAGGGCACTTCCTTGCGCACGATCTCCAGGCCCAGCTCGGCCGCGATCAGCTCGTGCCCGAGGCAGACGCCGAGCACGCCGTGCCCATGGGTACGGACGACCTCCGCGGCCAGCGAGCGCAAGAAGCGCATCTTCGGGTCGGTCAGGTCGGACGGGTCGCCCGGCCCCGGGCCGAGCACGACGGGACCCTCGTGGGCGAGCACCGCCTCCCGCAGCCCCTCCTCGTCGTACCGCCGGACCGACACCGCGAGGCCCGAGGAGCGCAGCACGTGCGCGAGCATCGCGGTGAACGTGTCCTCGCCGTCGACGACGAGGGCGTGCCCCGCCAGGTCGCTCGCGGGCTCCTGCATCCGCAGCCAGAACGGCGCGAGCGATGCCCGCCGGCCGTCGAGCGCCGCCCGCACCCGCGGATCGTCGGCGAGGGCGGGCCCCGCGTCGCCCGCGCGCGGACGCCCCGGACGTACGCCCAGGGCGGCGAGGACCCCGGCGGCCTTCGCATGGGTCTCGGCGACCTCGCCCATCGGGTCGGAGCCGCGCACCAGCGTGGCGCCCACCGGCACCCGGAGCCGCCCGGCCGCGGTGATGTCGGCGGTGCGGATCAGGATGGGGGAGTCCAGGGTCTGCGCGCCGCCCGCGTCCCTGCCGACGAGGGCGAGGGCGCCCGCGTAGTAGCCGCGGCCCCCGCTCTCGTGGCGCTCGATGACCCGGCAGGCGTTCTGCACGGGCGATCCGGTGACGGTCGCCGCGAACATCGTCTCCTTGAGGACCTCCCGCACGTCCAGGGACGACCTGCCGCGCAACTCGTACTCGGTGTGTGCGAGATGGGCCATCTCCTTCAGGCGCGGCCCGATCACGACACCGCCCATGTCGCCGACCGTGCACATCATCTTGAGCTCCTCGTCGACGACCATCGACAGCTCCTCGATCTCCTTGCCGTCGGCGAGGAAGGCGAGCAGACCCTCCGGGGTGGGCCCGTCGGCGGGGTAGCGGTAGGTGCCGCTGATGGGGTTCATGACGACGGTCCCGCCGGACATCCGCACATGGACCTCGGGGCTGGCCCCGACGAGCGTGCGCTCGCCCGTGTGCACCACGTACGTCCAGTACGCGCCCCGCTCGCCGACGAGCAGCCGCCGGAAGAGCGCGAGGGCGTCGGCCCGGCCGAAGCCCGGGATCCCACCCTCGTACGTACGCCGGATGACGAAGTTGGCGCCCTCGCCCCGGCCGATCTCCTCGCGCAGGACCCGCCCCACGATGTCCGCGTACGCCGCGTCGTCCACGTCGAAGGCGCCGCCCTCGACCCGCACCTCGTGCGCGGGCAGCGCCGCAAGGGCCTCGGCGAGCGGCAGCTCGTGGCGCTCCTCGGGGGTCAGGACGGTCAGCGGCGTGCCGTCGTCGCGTACGTCGAAGCCGCGCTCCCTGATCTGCCGGAACGGCACGAGCGCGAGGCCCTCCGGGATGTCCGCGAGCCGTTCGTACGTGCCCGTCGGGCCGATCAGGACCTCGACCGTGTCGTGGTCGCGGCCCGGGGTGCGGCGGCGCAGCAGGGCGAAGGGGCGGTCGTCGGACAGGAGGTCGGTGAGCTGCATCGTTTCGGTTCCTTCTCACTGGGGAGAGGAACGGCCCGCCCCCGGGAAGTCCCCGGAAAACACTGAAGGCCGCCCCTCGGGCGGCCTTCGCGAGTCTGTGTGCGCGCAGAGTCAGTGGGCCGCCGGATGAGCGGGCCACCACCAGTTCGACATCGTCGTCTGCGTACGCATGAGCGGCACGATAACGCATCACGTGTACGGTCGCTCCACTGTGTCGGGTCCGTCTCACTTGGTGAGCGGGGGAATGGACGCTGCCCGGCACCCCGTAATGTTGACGAGGTGACCGTGAACGCTAAGACCACCGCCACCGGTGGCAACACCTGGCGAAACCTGCCCGCGGCGCAGCAGCCCGAGTACCCCGATGCCGAGGCTCTGCGCGATGTGATCGCGGACCTCGAGTCGTATCCGCCGCTCGTCTTCGCGGGCGAGTGCGACCAGCTGCGCGCCCGACTGGCCTCCGTCGCCAAGGGAGAGGCGTTCCTGCTCCAGGGCGGCGACTGCGCCGAGGCCTTCGACGCCGTCTCCGCCGACCACATCCGGAACAAGCTGAAGACGCTGCTCCAGATGGGTGCCGTCCTCACGTACGCGGCGTCCGTGCCCGTCGTGAAGGTGGGCCGCATCGCCGGGCAGTACTCCAAGCCGCGCTCCAAGGGCACCGAGACCCGCGACGGCGTGACCCTGCCGACGTACCGCGGCGACTCGGTCAACGGCTTCGAGTTCAACGAGAAGGCCCGCATCCCGGACCCCGAGCGCCTGAAGCGGATGTACAACGCCTCCGCCTCCACGCTCAACCTCGTGCGCGCCTTCACCACGGGCGGTTACGCGGACCTGCGCCAGGTGCACGCCTGGAACCAGGACTTCGTGAAGTCGTCCCCCTCCGGCCAGCGGTACGAGCAGCTGGCCCGCGAGATCGACAACGCGCTGAACTTCATGCGGGCCTGCGGCACCGACCCGGAGGAGTTCAAGACCGTCGAGTTCTACGCCTCCCACGAGGCGCTGCTGCTCGACTACGAGACGGCGCTGACCCGCGTCGACTCGCGCACCGGCCGTCTTTACGACACCTCGGGTCATATGGTCTGGATCGGTGAGCGCACCCGCCAACTGGACCACGCGCACATCGAGTTCGCCTCCCAGGTGCGCAACCCCATCGGCGTCAAGCTCGGCCCGACCACCACGGCCGAGGAGGCGCTGCAGTACATCGAGCGCCTCGACCCCGACCGCGAGCCCGGCCGGCTGACCTTCATCGTCCGGATGGGCGCCGACAAGGTCCGCGACAAGCTGCCCGAGCTGGTCGAGAAGGTCACCGCCTCCGGCGCGACCGTCGCCTGGATCACCGACCCGATGCACGGCAACACCTACGAGGCGGCCTCCGGCCACAAGACCCGCCGCTTCGACGACGTGCTCGACGAGGTCAAGGGCTTCTTCGAGGTCCACAAGGCGCTCGGCACGCACCCGGGCGGCATCCACGTCGAGCTCACCGGTGACGACGTCACCGAGTGCGTGGGCGGCGGCGACGAGATCTTCGTCGACGACCTGCACCAGCGCTACGAGACGGCCTGCGACCCGCGCCTCAACCGCAGCCAGTCGCTCGACCTGGCGTTCCTGGTCGCCGAGATGTACCGCGACCAGTAGTTTCTCCGCTGTACGCACGTGTGGGGCGCGGATCCGTGTGATCCGCGCCCCACCGGCGTATCCGGGGCTTTTGTGTGCCGACCCTCGCGGGTAAGGTTAGGTTAGCCTCACCGATCAATCGGGGCGGCGCTACCGATGAGTCCTGTCCGGGAGGTGAACCGCGTGTACGTCTGCAACTGCTTCGGGGTCACCGAGGCCCAGGTGAAGAAGCACGCGGCGGACGGGGCCTGCACCCCCCGCCAGATAGCGTCGGCCTGCAAGGCCGGCACGGACTGTGGTTCGTGCGTGCGGCGTATCCAGGCACTCCTCGGCCGGGGCGCGTGCCCCCGCCGTGAACTGGTGGACCAGGGAGAATCGGCGGTGGCGCTGGCTTCCGGGACCGAGCTCCCCGAGGCCGCCTAGCCCTCCGGCTGCCTGATCTAGCTGTCCGGCTGCTCGATGAGCTGCGCGATGTAGAGCGCCTCACCCAGCTTCTCGACCAGTTCGAGCTGGGTGTCCAGATAGTCGATGTGGTGCTCCTCGTCCGCGAGGATCGACTCGAAGATGTTCGCGGACGTGATGTCGCCCTTGGTGCGCATCACCTCGATGCCGCGCCTGAGGCGGTCGATCGCCTCCACCTCGACCTGGCGGTCGGCCTGGAACATCTCGGTGACCGTCTGGCCGACCCGGACGTGGAAGAGCCGCTGGTAGTTGGGCAGACCGTCGAGGAACAGAATCCGGTCGGTCAGCACCTCCGCGTGCTTCATCTCGTCGAACGACTCGGACCGGGTGTACTTCGCGAGCTTCGTCCAGCCGAAGTTTTCCTGCATCTTGGCGTGGAGAAAGTACTGGTTGATCGCCGTCAGTTCGGCGGTCAGCTGCTCGTTGAGAAATTCGATGACCTCGGGGTCGCCCTGCATCGCAGAGGCTCCTTCCATAAGGGTTACCGGGCAGGTGACGCGCATCCTTGCACCGGTGTTCGGAGGCCGTCCAGTAAGTGCACGCTTAGTAGGAGTTGCCCCAATCGGCCTCCCCGGGGCTGCGGCTGGTCACGTCCACCGTCCGGGGTCTGTCAGGATGGAGTCATGGGTCAGCCGGCGGAACGCGCATCTCGACAGGCGGCGGAGTCGGAGCTTCCGCCGGGTCAGCGGCTGCAGCGCGGCTGGCCGGTCACGCACTACGGCCCGGTGCCGAAGTTCCGGCCCGAGCGCTGGGAGTTCAGGGTCTTCGGGGCCACCGCGGACGGCGCGAAGCACTGCTGGACGCACGAGGAGTTCTCCGCCCTGCCCTACGAGACGGTCGTGGCCGATCTGCACTGCGTCACGAAGTTCAGCATGCTGGGCGCCGAGTGGGGCGGGGTCCCGGCCCGTACGATCCTGCAGCTCGCGCCGCCCGCGCCGGAGGCCACCCATGTGATGGTCTGGGCCGAGTACGGCTTCAGCTCGAATCTGCGGATGGCCGACTTCGCCTCGGACCGCACGATTTTCGCCACCCACAAAGGCGGCGAACTCCTCACCGCGGAGCACGGTTTCCCGCTGCGGCTCGTGGTGCCCCACCTGTACGCCTGGAAGGGCCCCAAGTGGGTCCGCGGCATCGAGTACATGACCGCCGACCGTCGCGGCTTCTGGGAGGAGCGCGGCTACCACAACCTCGGCGACCCGTGGCAGGAGCAGCGCTACTCCTACCAGGAGGAGCCCGGGGACGGCCCCGAGCTCTGACCTGCGTCCGACCTGTGCCTGACTCGCCCTTGACCTGCGCCTTCGGGTGATCAGTGGTGGTACTGGTGGACCACCGCGTGGCCCTTGCCGCGGCCGATCATCCACTTGTTCACCGGCGTGGTGACCAGGAACGCCACGGCCAGCGAGACGGCGAGGACCCACCAGAACATCGCGTCCGTCAGGTGCGCGTCCATGGCACCCGGCCACAGCGCGATCACCCCGTTGTCGATCAGCTCCATGACCGCGATGGACAGGGTGTCGGCGGCGAGCGCGACCCGGAACGCCGTCCTGAAATCGACGCCCGCCTTGAGGATGCCGCGCAGGGTCAGCGCGTAACCGAAGGCGAAGGCCAGGACGATCGCGAGGGCCATCGTCGGCATGTTGCCCCAGCCGAACGCGGTGCCGACGATCATGCCGAGCACCTCGCCGATGGCGCAGCCGGTGAGGCAGTGGAGGGTGGCCTGGGCGGCCGTGCGCCAGCTGACCTTGCCGAGGCCGTGCTGGTGGCTGTGGGCGTGGCCGTGGCCGTGACCTTGGTGTGTGTGCCCGGCGTGCCCGGCGTGCCCGGCGTGCCCGGCGTGCCCGGCGTGCCCGGCGTGGCTGTGGTGCTCGGAGTGCTTGGCGTGCATGTCGTGCATGTCGTGCATGTCGTGCGTGCCGTGCGTGTCGTGCTCCATGAGGTTCCCCCAACGTCGGATAGCGGTTCCTGCCTCCACTGACAGGAACCGTATACCCCCAGGGGGTATTCCTCAAGGATCTTTAGACGCCCCTGAGCTCCTTCAGGCGCGCCACGTCCGCCGCGTGCCCCTCCTTGCCGCCCGGTGTCTCGATGACCAGCGGTACGCCGTCGGTCGCGGGGTGGAGCATCAGCTCACGGAAGGGCTCCTCGCCGATGTGGCCGGTGCCGATGTTCTCGTGGCGGTCCTTGTGGGCGCCGACGACGTCCTTGGAGTCATTGGCGTGCACGAGCTTCAGACGGCCCTCGCCGACCGTGTCGACGAGGAGGTCGAGGGTCTGCTTCATGCCGCTCGGGCCCGTCAGATCGTGGCCCGCCGCGTAGATGTGGCAGGTGTCCAGGCAGATGCCCAGCTTGGGGTGGGCGTCCAGGGCCTCGAAGTACGGCCCGAAGTCCCAGGTGCGCGAGCAGAGCGAGGCGCCCTGGCCCGCGGTCGACTCCAGGAGCAGGAAGGGGTCGTCGTCGTGCGTCAGCTCGTCGAGCAGCGGCAGCATGCGCTCGCGCACCTGCCGCAGGGCGACCGCGCGGTCCCGGCCGCCGGTCGCCGAGCCCGTGTGCACGACGACGCCGAGCGCGCCGATCTCGCGGGCCCTGCGCAGCGAGTGGCGCAGGGAGTCCACGGACTTCTCGACGGTCGCCTCCGTGTGCGAGCCGAAGTTGATGAGGTAGGGCGCGTGGACGTACGCGGGGATCCGCTCGGCGGCGCAGGCCGCGCGGAACGCCTCGTCCTGCTTCGGGTTGCCGGGCGGGGTCGCCCAGCCGCGGGGGTTGGCGACGAAGACCTGGACGGCTTCGGCGCCGAGGTCCCGGGCGTACGGAAGGCCGACCGTGGCCAGGCCGCCGGCCACGGGGACATGGGCGCCGACGGGGTTGCGGGACGCTGCGCTGGGGGTGTTGTTGCTGCTCACGCCCTCCAGGGTGGCACGGGCGCGGGGGTGCTCCGTCAGCGGTCCGGGACGCGCGGGACCCGCGGGACCCGCTGGACCCCGGGTACGGGGCTCAGCGGGTCTTCAGGAGCGGAGAACGCGCACGGCTCAGCGGATCGTGATGGTGATCGTCGAGTTCTTGGGGGCCTTGTCGCCGCCGTCCACCGACTGCTTCTTCACCTTGTCGCCGAAGATGCCGAGCAGGCCGCGGTCCTCGTCCACCTCGAAGCCCGCCTTCTCCAGCTCGTCCGTGGCATCGTCGACGCTCATGCCGGTCACGTCGGGGACCTCGACCATCGGCGGTCCCTTGGAGATCGTCAGCGTGACCGTGTCACCCTCGGCGAGCGTCTTGTTCTGGGCGGGTGACTGTGCGGCGACGTTGCCCTTGTCCTCGTCGGAGTGGACCCGCTCGGTGGCGACCTTCGCCTTGAGGCCCTCGTCCTCGAGGTCGGCGATGGCGTCGGCCTCGGACTCGCCCGTCACGTCGGGGACCTCGACCGCGCGGCCCTTGCTGACGACCAGGGCGACGGCCGAGCCCGCCTTGCGGGTGAAGCCGGCCCGCGGGTCCGTGCTGATCACGGAGCCCTTCTTGACGTCGTCGCTGAAGCTCTGGCTGACCATGCCCGGCGCCAGCCCGGAGTTCTTCAGCTCCTTCTCCGCCGTGGCCAGCGGGATCTTTCTGACGTCCGGGACCTTGACGGTCTCCGGGCCCAGCGAGACGGTCAGCGTCACCTTGTCGTTCTGCCGGATGCGCTCGCCCGCCGCGGGGTCGCTGGCCATGACCGTGCCGCGCTTGTCCGTGTCGCTGTACTTGCGCTTGATGTCCTTCACTTCGAGCCCGGCCTCGTCGAGCCGGTCCTTCGCCTGCGCCTCGGTCTTCGCGAGGAGCGGCGGGACCTTCGTGAACTGGCCGGAGTTGATGTACCAGATGCCGGTGCCGAGCCCGAGGACGAGTACGACGGCGGCGATGACCGCGACCATGCGGCGACGCGGCTCGAACCGCCTGCGGGGCACCGGGGCGGCGGCGGGCGGGCCGGCCGGCGGGGTCGCGAGGACGCTGGTGCGGTTCAGCGGGTCCTGGCCACCCTGCTCGCCCTCGGCGGGGAGCGGGAGCTGGACCGACCGGGCCGCGCGCGGGATGACGCTCGTGCGGTCGTCGGCGTTGTCGTGCCCCGTCGCGTGCGCCTGCGGCGGCACCGCGTCGAGCTCCTCCTCGGTCAGGGCGGACCGCGCCTCCCTGAGCTGGGCGAGGAGCGCCACCGCGTCGTACGGACGGACGTCGGGGTGGCGCGCGGTGGCCGAGGCGACCACCTCGTCCAGCGCGACGGCGAGCCCGGGGACGGCCGCCGACGGGGGCGGCACGTCCTGGTGGAGGTGCTGGTAGAGGACCTGGGCGGGGGAGTCGCCGGAGTGCGGCTTGGCGCCGGTCAGCATCTCGTAGAGCACGACCCCGCTGGCGTACACGTCGACGCGGGTGTCCGCCGTGCCGTGCTCGATCTGCTCGGGGGCGAGGTAGGAGACGGTGCCGAGCACGGTGCCGGTCGTGTTCGTGACGGTGTCCACCGCGCGGACCAGACCGAAGTCGGCGACCTTGACCCGGCCGTCGTCCCCTATGAGGACGTTCTCGGGCTTCATGTCGCGGTGCACGAAACCGGCGCGGTGCGCGGCGCCGAGCGCGGCGAGGACCGGCTCCAGGATGTCGAGCGCGGCCCGCGGCTGCAGCGCCCCGCGCTCGCGCAGGACGTCGCGCAGGGTGCAGCCCGCGATGTACTCCATGGCGAGGTAGACGTACGAACCGTCGGTGCCCTGGTCGAAGACGCCGACCACGTTCGGGTGCGAGAGGCGGGCCACCGACTTGGCCTCGCGGATGAAGCGGTCGACGAAGGAGGCGTCGGCCGCCAGCGTCGGATGCATCACCTTGAGCGCGAGCACACGGTCGAGGCGGGTGTCCACGGCCCGGTAGACCGTGGCCATCCCGCCGACCGCGATGCGTCCGTCGATCCGGTAACGGCCGTCGAGCAGCTGCCCGACGAGCGGGTCCTGAAGGGTCGTGTCCACGCAGGGGAGTCTACGAGGCACCACCGACACCTCCACCCGCCCGGGCCGCTTCCCGGCGGGACTGCAGCCGAGCTGTGACGCTCACCGCCGTACCCCCGCGCCCGGCGCTAGAACGCGGGCCGCTCCGGATCGAGCCGCGCCATGCCCGCCGCGGGCGAGGACGCCTCCGCGAAGTGCCTGCGCGGGATCCGCCCGGCCCGGTGCGCGAGGCGCCCCGCCTCGACGCCGTGCCGCATGGCCTCCGCCATCAGGACCGGCTCCTGCGCCCGCGTCACCGCGGAGGCGAGCATCACGCCCGCGCAGCCCAGCTCCATCGCGATCGCCGCGTCGGACGCCGTGCCCGCGCCCGCGTCGAGGATCACCGGCACGCGCGCGTGCTCCACGATCAGCTGGAAGTTGTGCGGGTTGCGGATGCCGAGACCGGAGCCGATGGGCGAGCCCAGCGGCATGATCGCCGCGCAGCCCACGTCCTGAAGCTTCCGGGCGAGCACCGGGTCGTCGTTGGTGTACGGCAGGACCGTGAAGCCGTCGTCCACCAGGACCTCCGCGGCGTCCAGGAGCTCGACCGGGTCGGGCAGCAGGGTGCGCTCGTCGGCGATCACCTCCAGCTTCACCAGATCCGTGCCGAGCGCCTCGCGCGCGAGACGGGCGGTGAGGACGGCCTCGCCCGCCGTGAAACAGCCCGCCGTGTTGGGCAGTACGCGGATGCCGAGCCGGTCGAGTACGGAGAGCACGGAGCCCTGGACGTCCGGGTCGAGGCGGCGCATCGCGACCGTGGTCAGCTCCGTGCCGGACGCGACGAGGGAGCGCTCGAGGACGTCGAGGCTCGGCGCTCCGCCCGTGCCCATGATCAGACGCGAGGAGAGGGTGAGCCCGCCGATGACGAAGGGGTCGTCTGCCATGGTGGTTCAGCCTCCCTGGACTGCGGTGAGTACTTCGACACGGTCGCCATCGGCGAGCGCCGTGGCGGACCACTGCGCGCGCGGGACGACGGTTTCGTTGACGGCGGCGGCGACACCGGAGTGCGCCGAGGACAGGGTGGCCACGAGGGCGTCGAGCGTGGTGCCCGAGGCCACCTCGCGTACTTCTCCATTGAGGGAGACGGCGAAGGGCGTGCTCATGCGTGCTGCTCCATGACGTGCTGCGCGGGGAGTGCGGGGGAGGCGCCTTCGAAGCGGCGCGGGGTGAACGGGCGTGCCTCGTCGGGGAGTTCACCGGTGGTCAGAGCGTGCGCCATGACGTCACCGGTGAGGGGCGTGAGGAGGACGCCGTTGCGGTAGTGGCCGGTGGCCAGCTGGAGTCCGGCGAGCCGGGTCGGGCCGAGCAGCGGCGCGTTGTCGGGCGAGCCGGGCCGCAGCCCCGCGCGGGTCTCGGTCAGCGGCAGTTCCGTGATGCCGGGCACGAGTTCGTGCGCGTCCCGCAGCAGCTCGTACACGCCGCCCGCCGTGACCGTCGTGTCCCAGCCGAGCTCCTCGCTGGTCGCGCCGACGACGAGCTCGCCGTTCTCGCGCGGCACGAGGTAGACGTGGCTGCCGCGCACCACGGCCCGCACGGTGCGGCTCAGGAACGGCGCGTAGGGTTCCGGCACCGTCAGCCGCAGGACCTGCCCCTTCACGGGGCGCACGGGCGGCAGTACGTCGTCGGGGACGCCCGCGAGCCGCCCGCTGAGGCTGCCCGCCGCGAGCACGGTCCGCTCCGCGCCCAGTCCGGTGCCGTCGGCGAGGACGACACCGTGCGCCCGCTCGCGTACGACCGAGAGGCGCTCGGCCCAGGCGCGGTGGAAGACCACGCCGGCCCGCTCGCAGGCCACCACGAGCGCCGCCGCGAGTCGGCGCGGGTCGATCTGGTGATCGCCGTCGACCCGCAGGCCGCCGCGTACGCCCGGCGCGAGCATCGGCTCCAGACGGCGGCACTCGCGCCCGCTCAGCCACTCCGAGGCGAGCCCCGAACGGCGCTGCAGGGCGTGCAGCTCGCGCAGGTGGGCGCGGTCGTCGGAGTCGAGCGCGACCGCGAGCGTGCCGCAGGCGCGGTAGCCGAGGTCCCGCCCGCTCGCCTCGGTCAGCTCGGCGGCGAAGGCGGGGTAGCGGCGGGCCGATTCGAGATTGAGGCCGAGCAACGTCTGCTCGCCGTAGTGCAGTTCGGTGACGGCGGCCAGCATGCCCGCCGCCACCTGGGCGGCGCCGCCGCCCGGTTCGGGGTCCACGACCGCGACGGAGAGCCCGCGCTGCGCGGTCCGCCAGGCCGTGACCAGGCCGATGACGCCGCCCCCGACGACGAGGACGTCGGTGGTGGCCGACGGCGCCGCCGTAGGGGACGCCGAAGGAGACGTCGTACGTGGATGCATGGGCGTCCAGCCCCTCCCTTCGCCGGCATGACCCGGATCAGGTTCGTACGGTCGGAGGCCGTCCCAGCCTCCCTCTCAGTCCGGTACGCCCGGACTCCCGCGAGTGCTCTGCACCGGCCACCCTAGCCCGTCGCTCCGCGCGGCGTCAGGGGAGCTGTCCGGGTATGAGCAGTGACGATGTGTCAGAGATCTCCTCGTAGCCATCTGAAGGCACCCGGTCCCGCCGCCCTACAGTGATCGGGTGAGCGAGCAGCAGAGGCAGACCGGGAAAGAGCTTCAGGCGGAGCGGCGCGTCGTCGTCGTGGGCGCGGGGATGGCCGGGGTGCAGACCGCGGTGGCACTGCGGGAGCAGGGCTTCACCGGCGCGGTCACCGTCGTCGGGGCGGAGCCGCACCAGCCGTACGACAGGCCGCCGCTGTCCAAGGCGGTGCTGCTCGGCAAGGCGGAGGGCTCCGCCTTCGACATCGACTTCGAGGCGCTCGGCATCGAGCTGAGCCTGGGCCGCGCGGTCACCGGGGTGCGCCCCGCCGACCACGCTCTCGACACCGAGGCGGGGCCCCTCGCGTACGACGTCCTGGTCCTCGCGACCGGCGCCGAACCGATCAGACTCCCCGGCACCGAGGGTGTCCCCGGGGTCCACCTGCTGCGCACCCTGGACGACGCGGAGCGGCTGCGCCCCGTCCTCGCCGAGCAGCACGACGTCGTGGTCGTCGGGGCGGGCTGGATCGGCGCGGAGTTCGCGACGGCCGCGCGTGAGGCGGGCTGCTCCGTCACCGTGGTGGAGGCCGCGGGGCGGCCGCTCGCGGGCACGCTGCCCGAGGAGGTCGCGGCGCCCATGGCGGGCTGGTACGCGGACTCCGGAGCGGTACTGCGCACCCACGCGCGCGTGGAGCGCGTCGAGCCGGGCGCCGTGCTCCTGTCCGACGGGACCAGGGTGCCCGCGGGCGCCGTCGTCGTCGGCATCGGCGCGCGCCCCGCGACGCGGTGGCTGTCGGGCTCCGGCATCGAGCTCGGCGCCCACGGCGAGGTGGTGGCCGACGACCGGCTGCGCACCTCGGCCCCCGACGTCTACGCGGTCGGCGACTGCTCCTCCTTCCCTTCGGGAAGGTACGGGGAGCGCCTTCTCGTCCACCACTGGGACAACGCCCTCCAGGGCCCGCGCACGGTGGCGGCCAACATCATCGGCGAGACCCCGGCGGCGTACGACCCGGTCCCGTACTTCTGGTCGGAGCAGTTCGGCCGCTTCGTCCAGTACGCGGGCCACCACGAGGGCGCCGACGAACTCATCTGGCGCGGCGACCCGACGGGTGTGGCCTGGTCGGTCTGCTGGCTCCGCGAAGGCGCGCTCGCAGCCGTCCTCACGGTCGGCCGCCCCCGAGACCTGGCCCAGGGCCGCAAACTGATCGAATCCGCCACCCCCCTGGACCCCACCCTGACAGCAGACCCGTCAATCCCCCTGAAAAAGGCAACCCGATAACGAAACCCCCGCCCCGTAAGGGACGCGGGGAACGGCGCCCCCAGCCCCCACGGCCCGCAGCAAACACCCGAGCGACCACCCCCCAGGGGCGCGGGGAACTGCGCACCCAGCCCCCACGGCCCGCAGCAAACACCCGAGCGACCACCCCCCAGGGGCGCCGGGGGAACGCCGCACCTACCCCCACGGCCACACAGTCACCGCCCAAGGCCCCCGGCCAGAGATACGCTGGGGACGTGACCGAGATTGACGCAAAGACCGATGCTCTCGTCCCCGCCTGGCTGCACCTCCCCGACATCGCGGAAATGCTCGATGTCGAGGTGACCCGCGTGCGCCAGCTGGTCAAGGAGGGCACGCTGATCGCCGTACGCCGCGGGGAGAACCGCGCGCTGCAGGTGCCGGCCGCCTTCATCGACGGCGACAAGGTCGTCAAGGGCCTCGCCGGGACCCTGACGCTCCTGAGGGACGACGGTTTCTCCGACGAAGAGATGATCGAGTGGCTCTTCACCCCCGACCCGACCCTGCCCGGCACCCCCGCGCAGGCACTGAGCGAGAATCGCGGCACGGAGGTGAAGCGCCGCGCCCAGGCGCTCGCCGTCTGAGCAGGTGCTCGGCCGTCTGACCTGAACACACCGTCCGGCGCACGGGAAGCACGGGCGTGGACGTGAGCGAGACAGATGCTCACGCCCGCGCCCGCGCTCGCACCCCGTACGCCACCGACAACGGGGGACTTCTCCATGGCTGCCGCTGCCGCCGACCACCGCGCCCAGCTCGCCGATGCCCGGCTCTACCTGTGCGTGGACGCCCGCAAGCGCCAGGGAGACCTCCCGGAGTTCCTCGACGCCGTCCTCGCGGGCGGCGTCGACATCGTGCAGCTGCGCGACAAGGGCATGGAGGCCGCCGAGGAGCTGGAGCACCTCCAGGTCTTCGCGGACGCCGCGCGGCGCCACGGCAAGCTCCTCGCGGTGAACGACCGCGCGGACGTCGCCCACGCCGTCGGCGCCGACGTGCTGCACCTCGGCCAGGGCGACCTGCCCGTACCCGCGGCCCGCGCCGTCCTCGGCAGGGACGTCCTCATCGGCCGCTCCACGCACGCCGATGAGGAGGCCGCCGCGGCCGCCGTCCAGGACGGCGTGGACTACTTCTGCACGGGCCCGTGCTGGCCCACGCCCACCAAGCCGGGCCGCCACGCCCCGGGCCTCGACCTCGTGCGGTACACGGCCTCGCTCGGCACGGACCGCCCCTGGTTCGCCATCGGCGGCATCGACGCGGGCAACCTCGACGAGGTCCTCGATGCGGGCGCGCGACGCGTCGTCGTCGTGCGGGCGATCACCGAGGCCGACGACCCGGGCGCCGCCGCGGCCGACCTCGCGAAGCGGCTGCGTACAGCTGTGTGAGCAACCGCCCAGGAGTGTCCGATCCGTGGACAACAAACCGGCAAACCGGCCGAATCTCCCCGACTCGGTTGGGGGAGCGCCCCGGCCTGGCTAATCTGCCCATATGGCCTCAGGCACAGCTTCGACCAGGACTGACCGCGCGCGCACGGTACGCGACATGCTCGCGACCGGTAAAACGACGTTTTCGTTCGAGTTCTCCGCCCCGAAAACCCCCAAGGGCGAGCGGAACCTCTGGAACGCGCTGCGGCGGGTCGAGGCGGTGGCCCCGGACTTCGTCTCCGTGACCTACGGCGCGGGCGGTTCGACGCGTACCGGCACGGTCAAGGAGACCCAGCAGATCGTCGCCGACACCACGCTGACACCCGTCGCCCACCTGACCGCGGTCGACCACTCCGTGGCCGAACTGCGCAACATCATCGGGCAGTACGCGGACGCGGGCATCAGGAACATGCTCGCGGTCCGCGGCGACCCGCCGGGCGACCCCCTCGGCGACTGGGTCCCGCACCCCGAGGGCCTCACCTACGCCGCCGAACTGGTCGGGCTGATCAAGGAGTCCGGGGACTTCTGCGTGGGCGTCGCGGCCTTCCCCGCGATGCACCCGCGCTCGCCCGACTGGGAGACCGACACCCGGTACTTCATCGACAAGTGCCGGGCCGGCGCGGACTACGCGATCACCCAGATGTTCTTCGACCCTGAGGAGTACCTGCGGCTGCGCGACCGCGTCGAGGCGGCCGGGTGCGATACGCCGATCATCCCTGAGATGATGCCGGTCACCAACGTCCGCCAGCTCGACCGGCTGCCCCAGCTCAGCAACGCCGTGTTCCCGGCGGAGCTGAAAGAGCGGATGCTCTCGGCCAAAGACGATCCCGCCGCTGTACGCTCCATTGGCATCGAGTTCGCGACGGAGTTCTGCGGGCGGTTGCTGGCCGAAGGCGTGCCGGGACTGCACTTCATTACGCTCAACAACTCCACGGCGACGCTGGAGATCTACGAGAATCTGGGCCTGCACCAGCAGGCCTGAACGGTCGTTCCCCCGGGGCCGCGGCCGAAGGGGAGAGGGGCGTACATGGGCTGGACGGTCCTCTACATCGCGTTCGGGTTCGTCGCGCTGTGGCTGCTCGGTGAGGTGCTGCTGCAGTACAAAGCCAGGCTGCGCTGGCGCCTGCTGGCCTTCGTGGGCTTCCTCGGGGTCGTCGTCGGCGTACTGATCCCCGCGGTGTGGATCATCGCGCTCGGCGCCATCGCCTTCGCCACCGGCCAGACGTACGTGACCCTGTCCTTCCGACGGGGCTTCTCCACCGGCTGGGCGATCGGCGGGCGGCCCGGTCCGAGCAGGCGCCGCAAGAAGCAGCCGTCGCGGGCCGCCGGGGCAGCGCAGGAGCCGACGCTCCAGGTCTCCGACCTGGAGTACGAGCCGGTCCCGCCGCCGCCCGCGCACGGCCCGGACGCCTCCGGGAACCCGGACTTCCCCGCTCACCCGGACTTCCCCGCGGACGCGGACATCGCGAGCGGCGGGATCTACGCCCCCGAGCCGCTGCCCGACGACACCGGCCAGTACGGCGTGTACAGCGACTCGGCGTACACCCCGCCCGCCCCGGACGGCACCCCGCGGAGCGACGGCTACGGCTACGAAGCCGCGGCCTTCCCCGGCCACGGCCAGCAGGGCTACGGGTACGACGAGACGGGGCAGCAGCAGTACGCCGCCTACTCCGACCCCTACATCGGCACGCAGACCTACGGCGCGCAGAGCTACGACGGCTACGGCGACCAGCAGCAGTACGCCCCGTACGGCGGCGACACCTACGGCGGGCTCGGCGAGACGTACAACGACACCCCGCCCGGTGGCGTCTGGGTGCCGCTTCAGCGCACCACCGACGATCCGCCGCACGGCGGCGAACTCCCGCAGGAGCAGCCCTACCCGTACGGGCACGGGGACGGGAACACCGGCGGGCACGACGGCCAGGGCTACAACGAGCAGCAGTACCGGTACTGAGAGCCTGTCTTCGCACCCGCCGCGGTGGTCACTGCGAGCCGCGGAACTCCGGGCCCTCCACGATCAGGCCCGCGGCCAGGGTGCCGGACATGCCGGCGTGGGGCAGACCGCCACCGGGATGCGACCAGCCGCCGACCGCGAAGAGCCCCGGCAGGCCGGTGCTGTTGGACGGGTGCAGGAGCCGCCCGCCGGACGCGGCGAGCGCCGGGGCCGGGACCGCGCCGCCCTCGGCGCCGGTGGCCTCCGCGATGTCGGCGGGGGCGCGCACCTCATGCCACAGGAGACGCCCGCTCAGCTCGGGAATCACCCGCTCGGCACGGGAGATCACCCGCAGCGCGTCGGCCTCGGTGACGTCCAGGTGCGCGGGCACCGTCGCCGTGAGCGTCACCGCCTCGTGCGCGCCGTCCGGGGTCAGGTCCGGGTCGTCGGGGCGGAGCACCGTGAGGGTGGGGGAGTCGGGCAGGCCCGGCCGCTCGCCGAAGAGGCGGTCCAGCTCGTCCCGGCGGTCGGCCGTGTGCAGCACGGTCCGGTGCGGGGTGCCCTCGGGGCGGGCGCCGGACAGGGCGAGGAGGACCGTCAGACGGCTCGGCATGCCGGAGCGCGCGGGGACGTCGCCCGCTGACCGTATGCCCACGCCGGGGAGCATGGCGTCCAGGGCGGCGGGCGCGACACCGGCGACGACGAAGTCGGCCTCGGCCGTGGTGCCGTCCGCCAGCTCCACGCCCGCCGCCCGGCCGTCCTTCTCGACGATCCGCGTCACCGCCGCGTCGAACACGAACTCGACCCGCCGGGCCAGGCACCGCTCGTACACCGCCCGCGCGAGGGCGCGCATGCCGCCCCGCGCCGACCAGACACCGAACGTCTGCTCCAGATACGGCAGGACGGCCGCGCTCGCCGGGGTCGTACGGGGATCCAGGCCCTGCGCGAGCGCGAACTGCTCGAGGAGCGCCACCAGGCGCGCGTCGCCGCCCAGTTCGAGCTCGCCGACCTCGGTGAGCGTGGCCGCGCGGCGCTCACGGCGCAGCAGGCGCTTGTGGGGCACCGACGGGTAGGGCTCGCGCTCGGCGAGCACCTCCCAGTTCGGCCAGAGGGGCTCTTCCAGGAGAGGGCGGCGCGTGCGGTCCCAGGCCTCCCTGGCCCGGTTCATGAACGCCGCCCAGCGCGCGCCCGCGCCGTCGCCGAGGGCCGCGTCCAGCGCCTCGCCCACGCCCGCGCGCGAGGCGTTCGGCAGGTCCGCCGTCGTGCCGTCCGCGAAGACGTGGCGCACGGCGGGCTCCACCTGGGACAGCTCGACGCACTTCTCCAGGGGTTCCTTGCCCGTCTTGATGAACAGGTCGCGGTAGACCGCGGGGAGCTGCAGCAGCGCCGGCCCGGTGTCGAAGGCGAAGCCGTCCCGCTCGACGCGGCCGAGCGCACCGCCGTACGTCCCCGCGCGTTCGTACACCACCACCCGGTGGCCCGCGACGGCCAGCCGGGCGGCCGCCGTCATCGCGCCCATCCCGGCGCCGATCACCACAATCCGTGCCATGCCAGGGACCTTATCGCCAGCCACCGACAGTCAGGGTGGTGGTGCCCCCGTACGCCCCGCAAGCCGCTTCTCCTCGCGCCGCTGCGCCCTGCGCCGCAGGAACCGCCGAATCCGCGAGACCAGGAAGAACAGCAGGAACAGGCCGAGCAGCAGAAGCACCGCGGCGATGACCGCGGCGGCCTCGGGGTAGAACATCGCGAAGCTGATGAGGCCGCCGACCCCGAGGTCCTCCGCCGTGCTCAGCACGAGGTTGCTGAACGGCTCGGGCGAGGTGTTGACCGCCATCCGCGTCCCGGCCTTCACCGCATGGCTGGCCAGCGCCGTCGACCCGCCCACCGCGCCCGCGGCGAGATCGGAGAGGGAGCCGCTCTGCCCCGCGAGGAGCGCCCCCACCACGGCACCGGACACCGGACGGATCACGGTGTGCACCGTGTCCCAGACCGAGTCGACGTAGGGGATCTTGTCGGCGACGGCCTCGCACACGAAGAGCACGCCGGCCACGATCAGGACGTCGGGCCGCTGGAGCGCCTCGGGGACCTCGTCACTGACGCCGGTCGCACCGAAGATGCCGAGCAGCAGGACAACGGCGTACGCGTTGATCCCGCTCGCCCAGCCGCTGGTGAACACCAGGGGGAGTACGGACACGGACGTGATCGTAACCAGTCGGAGGCGATGCGGCCCGGGGATGAGCGCTCGGGCCTGAGTATCCGTACCTAGTGGGTGAGATGAGTACGCGCACGGATGGGGCTCCACCTGCGGAGAGGGAAGAGTGTGGGGCACGGAGAAGGGCGCGGGGCCGGTACCGCCGACACGGGGCGGCGGAACGGAGCCGCGCCCTTGACCGCTCCTCCCGCCGCAGGCCGGCGGGAGCGAGACACGGGGGTGACTCGGGGGACGACCGCACGGGGGAAACGGGGGTCGGCGGGGGTCGCGGGGGGACACGAAAAGCGCCGGTCCGGTGCCGCCTGGGGGAAGGCGGCACCGGACCGGCGTCGTTCGTGTGGGCTGCGGTGTGTCTGCACTGCGGTGTGTTGGCGGTGCGGGCGCTGTTTTCGTAGCGCTACGCGCGCGTGCCGCTCACCCGGCCCTGCAGCAGCCGCGACAGCGCCGCGTGCACGTCGTCGAGTGAGCGCTCAGGCTGGAAGGCCTGCCAGTCGAGCGCGGCCACCAGCACCATGCCGACGAGCGCGGCGGCCGTCAGCGGGATGTCGATCTCCTCGCTGAGCTCGCCGCCCGCCACGCCCGCCCGCAGCACGTCCTCGACCACGGCGACGGCCTGCTGTCTGACCACGAGCAAGGTGGACTGCCAGGCCCGGTTGGTCCGCCACAGCTCGGCGACGTACAGCTGGGTGAAGGCCGGATAGCGGTTGATGAAGACCAGGCCGGCCCTGATCATCGCGTCGAGCGCGTCGACCTTGCTGCCGCCGTTCCTGTCCGCCTCCTCGGCCGCGTCCTTCAGGGAGGCGGTGAGCAGGCCGACGCCGTGCCGCAGCAGCTCTTCGAAGAGGACGGATTTGCTGGCGAAGTTGTAGTAGACCGTGCCCTTCGCGACCCCGGCGCGCTCCGCGATCTCGTCGACCGTCGTGGCAGAGAAGCCCTGTTCGGCGATGAGGGTGACGGCTGCCTCGTAGAGCTTCTGCCGGGTGGCCTCACGACGGGTGCTGCCCGTACTGCTGTCCATGGCCCTGATTCTCACAGGTTCCGCGGCACGTCCCGGCCCCGCCGCCCTCACAGTGTCAGCTCCGGGTGCAGCCGCTCCAGGGTCCACACCTGCTTGCGGTGGGCGCAGAGCGCGGTGAGCGCCAGGGCGCCCAGGGTGAAGGCGGTCAGGACCGCGCAGCCCTGCCAGACGGGACCGAGGCCGCCGCCGGTGATCAGTCTCCGCAGCGCCTCGACGACGTAGCTCATCGGCAGGAAGGGATGGATGGCGCTGAAGAAGCCGGGGCTCGTCTGAACGGGGTACGTGCCGCCCGCCGACGTCAGTTGCAGCATCAGCGCGGCGAGGACGAGGATGCGCCCGGCCGCCCCGAAGCGGGCGTTGAGCCACTGCACGATGGCCGCGAAGCACGCCGTCACCAGGCAGAGGAAGCCCACCGTGCCGGCCGCCCTGGTCATCTGCAGACCGATCCCCCAGTGCAGGACCGAGAGCAGGGCCGCGGTCTGGAGCACGCCGAGGGCGGCCACCGGGAGCCAGCCGGCGAGCGCGATGCGCCACGCGGAGGCGCCCGCGGCGAGCGCGCGCCGGTTGAGGGGCTGGATCAGCATGTACGCCACCATCGCGCCGACCCACAGGGACAGCGGGATGAAGTACGGGGCGAAGCCGGTCCCGTAGTTGGGCGCCTTGTGCAGGGATTGGGAGGCGAGCTGCACGGGGTCGGACATGACACCGGTGCGTGCGTCGCGGTCCTTCTTGTCGTAGTCCGGGATCTTCTTGACGCCGTCGTGCAGCCCGCCGGACAGCTTCGCTGAGCCGTCCGCCAGTTTGAACATGCCGCCTTGGAGGGTGCCCGCACCCGTCTCCAGCTTGCCGATGCCCGTGTCGAGGTCACCGGCGCCGCGCTGGGCGGTGCCGAGGCCCGTGTCCAGCTTCCTGGCACCGTCGGCGACTTTGCCCGCGCCCTTGTTGAGGTCGTTGATCTGCGTGACGGCGGTGTTCAGGTCCTCGTCGAGGTGCGGGGCGCGCTCCGCGAGCGCCCGCGACTTCTTCTGCAGCGTGGCCAGTTGCCTGTCGAGCTTCTTGACGTCGCTGTTCTGGTCCTTGATCACGGTGTTCATGTCGTCCGCGACGGTCGACACGTTCTCCGCGGCCTCCTTGGCGTCCTTGATCCGGGGGCAGTAGGGATCGGGCACCGGTGCCTTCTCGCAGCGGTCCGCGTAGAGGCGGCCGATGGCCCTGGAGCCCTCCTCGGCGCCCTTGGCGGCCCCCGGCGCCAGCTTGACCCAGGTGTCCAGGTGGTGGCGCAGCGCCTTGGAGGAGTCGGCGACGAGGCGGGCCGTGTCGCCGATGGTCCTGCCGTTGTCCTTCAGGAAGGGCCGCACCTTGTCCGCGGTGCCGTTGACCTTGTCGGCCAGCTTCTGCGTACCGTCCGCCACCCGCTTCGAGCCGTCCTTCAGGTCGCCCGCGCCCGTGTGGAGCTTCTTGATGCCCCCGGCGAGGTCGCCGCTGCCCTTCTTGGCGTCCTTCAGGCCGTCCGCGAGGTCCTTGGAGCCCTTCTTCGCCTTTCCGATGCCGCTGTCCAGCTTGTCGGCGCCGTCGGCGGCCTTCTGCGTCTTCCCGTGGATGTCGGAGAACGAGATGAAGATCTTGTCGAGGAACGAGCGCGACGCCTTCGTGGACGCGGCGGAGCGCACTTCGGAGAAGACGGTCCGCGATATCTGCCCGACGATGTAGTTGTTGGCGTCGTTCGTCCTGACCCGCAGGGCGCCCGTCTCCGGAGAGGACCCCGAACTCGACGCGATGCGCTTGCTGAAGTCCGTGGGCATCGTCAGTGACAGGTAGTACCTGCCGTCCTCGACGCCCTCGCGCGCCTCGGCGTCGCTCACCTCGTGCCATTCGAAGGTCTTGCTGTCCCGCAGCCCCTTGACGATGTTGTCGCCTGCCGCGAGCTTCCTGCCCTGCGCGGTGGCCCCCTTGTCGTCGTTGACGAGCGCCACGGGGATGCGGTCGAGACGGCCGTACGGGTCCCAGAAGGACCACAGGTACAGGGCGCCGTAGAGCAGGGGCAGCAGCAGGAGCGCGACGAGCGCGGCGCGCGGCAGCTTCCCCCTGCCGAAGCGCCTGAGCTCAAGCGCGGCGAGCTTCGGCGAGCGCATCCGCCGTCTCCTTGTCGTCGTCGGTGCGGGTGGCGTTGGCGCCGGTGCGGACCACGACGGCGCCCTCGGGGGCCTCGCTGCACACCGCTAGGACGGTCGTCCCGGCGTCCGCGAGGGACCGCAACATGTCCCAGACCGCCGCTCGTTCGGCGTCCGAGAGCTTCATGTCGGTGTCGTCGACGGCCAGCACGTGCGGCCGGCCGATCAGGGCCAGGGCCACGGAGAGCCGCAGGACCTCAGGCCGCTCCAGGTCGCGCACGGAGGTCCGCCGGCCCTTGGGCAACGACTCCAGGTCGAGCCCGGCGGCGGCCAGGGCGGCGTCGACGCGCAGCCGCAACTCGTTCCGGCGCTCGTCACGGGGCCGCAGGAGCCCGCGCAGGGAACCGCCGAACCGCCGCTCCAGAAGCGCCCGTTCGTGCAGGTGCTCGGCCACCGTCAGGGCCGGATCGAGGTCGGTGACGCCCGGCACGGGGCCGAGCCCGCTGATCCTGCGTACCGCGGCCAGCTGCTTGGGCAGCCGGAAGCCGCCCACACGGGCGTGGCCCTCGGTGGCACGCATACGTCCGGTCAGAGCGAGCAACAGACAGGTGCGGCCCGACCCCGAAGGGCCCTCGATGGCGATCAGCGACCCGGGCTCCGCCTCGAATCCGATGCCGCGGAACGCCCAGCCCCGTGGCCCCTGGAGCCCGAGGCCCCCGGCGGCGACGGCGGCGCCGCGCGCCTCGTCGGTCGAACCGTCCACAGTCCCCCCTGCTTTTGAACTGACTGGTCAGTACAAAAGTACGCCCGAACCCGCGATCGGGGCAAAGGGCCAGGTCAGGGCCGATTGTCAGTGGCGTACTCCACGATGGGCACATACGGCCACTGCGCCGTCACACGACGACAGGAGGTTCGTCATGGCCAGCACTTCCGCAGCAGCCGCCCGTCGGCACCGCGCCGTCGGCCCTGCTCCCTCACTGACCGGCCCGGCGAGCGATGTCCACCCCGTCCTGCGCCGCGCCACGGCCCCGCCCGCCGCCCTCGAACTGCTCGCCCAGGCCCGCGCCGGAATCGACGAGGCCGCCCACCTGGACGCGCCGAACGAGCGGTACGCCACCGCCCACCTCGCCGCCCTGCGCACCGCCGCCGCCGTCCTCGCCGCGCGCGGGCGCCCCGAGACGACCCCGCGCCGTCGCCAGCGCATCCGCAGCGCCTGGGAAGTCCTCCCCGAGATAGCCCCCGAACTGACCGAGTGGAGCGCCCTGTTCGCCTCCGGCGCCGCCCGCCGGGCCCGCGCAGAGGCGGGCATCAAGGACGCCGCCACCACCCGCGACGCCGACGACCTGCTCCGCGACGTGGCGATGTTCCTGCGCATCGTCGAGCGGATGCTGGTCCTGCAGCCCGTCCTGCCCCAGCCGAGGCAGGAGCCGCCGGCCGCCGGAGAGGAGCCGCCACAGGCGGGCTGACCGGGGTCTCACGTCGCGGGACGGGTGGCCCGGGCACCGAACGCCAGGCAATAAGGTGGTGGTGATCCGCACCCCACGCGCCGAGGAGTCAACTGCCGTGTCGGACCCGATGCGCCCACCCGCCTCCCACCAGCACCCCCAAACGGCGTCACCGCGCTCCGACTCCCCCCGCCCGCGCGCTTCCCTGCGCACCGCCGTCGTCTGGGACGTCCTGAAGGAGGCCCTCGACCGTCGCGTCAAGGTCACCGGCCGGGAGTCCCGCGCCGAGCTCGACGTGCTCGACACCGGCGGCGGCAGCGGCAACTTCGCGGTGCCCGTCGCCCAGCTCGGCCACCGCGTCACCGTCGTCGACCCCAGCCCGAACGCCCTCTTCGCCCTTGAGCGCAGGGCCGCCGAGGCCGGCGTCGCGGACCGGGTGCGCGGCGTCCAGGGCGACGTGCTCGGCCTCTTCGACGTCGTCGAGCGGGGCGGCTTCGACGCGGTCCTGTGCCACGGCGTCCTGGAGTACGTGGACGACCCGGCGGAGGGCGTGCGCCTCGCCGTCGACGCGCTGCGCCCCTCCGGCGTCCTCAGCCTGCTCGGCGCGGGACTCGGCGGCGCGGTGCTCGCGCGGGCCCTCGCCGGGCACTTCACCGAGGCGCGGACGGCGCTCAGCGACCCGGCGGGCCGCTGGGGCGAGGGCGACCCCGTGCCGCGCCGCTTCACCGCCGAGCAGCTCACCGAGCTGGTCGAGGCCGCGGGCGTGCGCGTCGACGCGGTGCACGGCGTCCGGGTCTTCGCGGACCTGGTCCCCGGCGTCCTCGTGGACACCGAGCCGGGCGCCCTGGAGGCCCTCCTCAAGCTGGAGGCCGCCGCCGCGGAACTGCCCGCTTTCCACGCGGTGGCCACCCAACTGCATGTGCTCGGTGAGGCGCGGGGCGCCGCGGAGGCCTGAGATGCCGCTGCGGCCGACCGGCTGATCAGCGACGCAGCCGCACATGGAGTACGCCACAGGCCCCCCGAACGGGCTACGGGCGCCGTATGATCGAGGCACACCGTTCTGCATGACGGTCCGGCCGCTGGGGAATGCACGCATCAGCGAGCCGGGGTGGCGTGGTGGTCCGGTTTGGCGAAGTTGGCGCAGAGGGGCGGGTTTCACGGGGGCGATTCCCTGCCTATCCTGAAGGGGACCCCCGGTCGCCCCGGCGACTGCACGATGAGGAGGACTCCGTGCCGCTCTCGGAGCACGAGCAGCGCATGCTCGAGCAGATGGAGCGAGCGCTGTACGCCGAAGATCCCAAGTTCGCGACAGCGCTTGAGGGAAGCGGGCTGCGCACGTACACCCGGAAGCGGGTCTACCAAGCGGTCGCGGGCTTCCTGGTGGGCATCGCCCTTCTCATGGCCGGAATGGTCGCCCAGCAGATCTGGATCAGCGTGGTGGGGTTCCTCGTCATGCTGGGGTGCGCGGTGCTCGCGGTCACCGGCTGGCGCAAGGCGCCGAAGCCGGGCGAGCAGCCCGCGGGCGCGGCAGCCGGACCAGGTGGGGCCCCGGCCCGTCGGCAGGCGAAGCAGCGCCGCTCCGTCATGACCCGTATCGAGCAGCGGTGGCAGCGCCGCCGCGACGAACAGCAGGGCGGTCAGTGAGCGCGTCGGCTCACCACTGACCGGACAGGACGCGAAGACATCCGAAGGCATCCGTGAGGGGTGACAGCCCGGTGGGGCGGTCACCCCTCACGCGTATGTGCCGGGCGCCGGGGCCGGGGCCGGAACGAGCGTGAAGTCCGGTCGGGGCGCGGTGGAGGGCCGGTGGAGCACCGGCCCTCCCGTGCGGCGGGGGCTCGAGGACAGGCCCTCAGAGCCTGTCTTTGAACCCCCGCCTGCGCCCCGGCGCCCGGCACGCACGCTCGGCGCACGGAGCCCCAGGACAGGTGGCTCCGCCACATGACCTGGGACTCCGCACACCGATCGCACGCTTCCCCAAGCTCTCGGCTCCGCTCGAGCAGGGGAGGCCCCAATCCACCGCTGCGCCCGCGCTTCGCGCGGACGACGGGGGTTCAAAGACAGGCTCTCAGCTCTCCTGTCCGGCCCGGCGCGGCAGCTTCCGGGCGAGCGCCGCCCACCGCTTGGCGCCCCGCTCGCGCCAGCGCGCGCCGAACGCCGTCCAGCGGTCCGAGACCGCCCACACCACCCGCGCGGCCGAACGCGGAGCGAGCAGCACCCGCAGCCGGGTGGCCCGGCCCACCGAGGCGTTCAGCCCGTCCCGCACCCGGCCCACGTCCTCGGCGAGACCCTGCACGGGCTGCGGGCGCGGGGCGTAGAGCACCTGCTCCACCGCGGCGGCCACCCGGTGGACGGCCTCCGCGGGCCCGGCGGACAGCTGCCCGACGCGGACGATCCGCGCGGCCGCCTTCCGGGGGGTCAGTGACTCGTCAGGCGCGATGCCGTGGTCCCAGGCCGTATCGGTCACTTCGAGCCAGGCGGCCAGGGTCCGCGCCGCCGCGTCCGCCCCGGTGCGGCCGCCGGGAGCCAGTCGTACGGTCCGCGCGCGGGTCCGCCACAACAGCGGCAGCAGCGGCACGACGAGGACGAGCAGCGCCGCGAGGGAGAGGCCGACGATCATCCCGACGGGCGGTCCTCCGCCGTCCGAACCGGCCGCGACCTGCGGCGCCGCGCTCTGGCAGCCGCCCTGCTTCTTCATGTCGGGCGGGCAGGTGTCCGACGCGGAGGGCGCCGTGGAGGGCTCGGAGGAAGCGGAAGGCTCCGGCGTGCCCGGGTCGCTCGCGCCACCGGAGGGGACGTCGGCGCGGGTGTACTCCGGCACCGAGCCGCGGCTCGGCGTCGGCTCGAAACGAGTCCAGCCCACGCCCTCGAAGTACAGCTCGGGCCAGGCGTGCGCATCCCGGAGGCCGACCGACATCGAGCCGTCCGCCTGCGGGGTGCCCGGCGTGAAGCCCACCGCGACCCGGGCCGGAATCCCCAGCGTCCGCGCCATCGAGGCCATGGCGAAGGAGAAGTGGACGCAGAAGCCTTCCTTCTGCTTGAGGAACCGCTCGATCGCGGAGGGGCCGCTGCCCGCCCGCACCCGGGTGTTGTACGTGAATCCGCCGTCGGAGGCGAAGTAGTCCTGGAGCTTGACCGCCTGCTCGTACTGGTTGGCGGCGCCCTTGGTGACCTCGCGTGCCCTGGCCCCGACGAGCCGCGGCAGCGAGTCGGGCACCTTGGTGAACTCACGCCGCAGGTCGTCGTCGGGGGCCGGGGCGGCCGCGAGCTGCTCGGCCGTCGGCTCCACGATCAGGCTCTTGACCTGGTACTGCGCACCGCGCGTGGTCTGGCCCCTGTCGCCGACGACGGAGCGGCCCACCGGCTCGTACCGCCAGCGCCCGTCGATCTTCACCTGGCTGGCCGGGAAGGGCATCGGCAGCCAGTTCTGCGCGTAGCTCTCGGCGGCCGCGAGGTTGGTCTGGATCTCGGTCCTGCGGACGTCGGGGCTCAGACCCCTGGGGCTTGGCAGCGGTGTCTCCACGTCCTGGATGTGCCGGACGGTGGTCTTCCACGTGGTGCCGTCGAACTGGTCGAGCGAGACGATCCGCAGGTAGAGGTCGTCGGTGCCGTCGGCGTTCGTGCGGTACGACAGGACCTCGCGGTCCTCCGGCTGGTTCAGGCTGTCCTGGAGCGCGACCAGCGGATTGACCGCCGAGATCGTTCCGCCGCCGCCCGAGCCGTCGCCGCCGGGACCGCCGGAGCCGTGCAGCAGGCCGCCGTCCAGGGCGGGCAGCGCCAGCGGCACCACCAGGGCGATGCCGAGGGCGACCGCGCCGATGCGCCGTCCCGTACGGACCGGCGCGAGCGCCCCGCTGTTGCTCTCCAGGCCGCCGGAGACCCGCCCCGGCGCGCGCGCCGCGCCGCCGAACACCCGGCCCCACTGGGAGAGCCGGTCCCGCCCCTCCGCCAGGAGCAGCAGCAGGTAGCCGGCCGCCGCCAGCAGGAACCACAGCCAGCCGGCGCCGCCCTCGGAGAGCCCCGCCGCGACCGAGTACAGGGCGAGCAGCGGAAGCCCGGCCGGGGCCGCCGTACGGAACGTCACCGCGAGCGCGTCCACCGCGAGACCGACCACCAGGACGCCGCCGACCAGCATCAGCCGGATGCCGTCGCTGAGCGGCGCCGGGATCATGTACCGGCTGACGTCGTCGCCGCCCGCCTCGAGGAGCAGGCCGAACCGGCGGAACACGTCGGGGCCCGGCACGATCCCGGCGATGGCCTGCTCGCGGGCGAAGACCAGCGTGAGCAGGAGCAGCGTCACCAGTGCCTGCACCACCACGGTGACCGGCCTGGCCAGCGGCGCCCGCCGGGCCAGCGCGCCCACCCCGCTCTGGAGCACGAGCAGGATCACCGCCTGCAGGAACCACGTCGCCGGATCGACGAGCGGCAGCAGCGAGCCCGACGCCATCAGCGTGGCCGCGGTGGCGCACACCGCGAGCCGCGCGCGTCCGCTCATGACCGTCCCCCTGCTGTCTTGAAGCCCCACGCCGTCGTGCGCCCGCCCGGCCATCGCCCCGTGCCGCCGTCCCGGCCGTTCATGCCCATCCCCCGGTCGTCGTGCCCGCGGTGGGCGCGGGGCCCGCGCTCGTACGGGCGTGGTCCGCCTGCCGCCACAGTTCCTCGAGGCGCGCCCCCGGGACCACCACAAGTGCCGTCCAGCCCGCTTCGCGGAGCATCCGCGCACGCGCATCGCCGGCTCCGGAGGGACCGGCTCCGGGGCCCTGCGCCCAGGCCGCGCCGTCCAGCACGAAGGCGACAGCGGAACCGCTGCGCTGGCGCATCTTGGCGGCCACCGTCGCCTGCTCCTCGTCGAGGTCGCCGAGGAAGGCGACGAGGAGGCCTTCGTTCCCGCCGCGCAGCACGTCGTACGCCCGGGAGAGCCCGGTGCCGTCCGAGTGGTCGATCACCGCGAGGGTGTCCATCATCAGCCCGGCGGCGTCCGCCGACTCCTGGCTGGCGCCCGCGAAGCCGTCCGAGCCCTCGCCAGGGACGGAGGTGCCGGTGTCGGTCAGCAGCCGCACCGAGAAGCCCCGTTCGAGCATGTGCACCAGGGCTGAGGCGGTGCCCGACACCGCCCACTCGAAGGCCGAGTCGGGCCCGGCGCCCCGGAAGCCGATGCCCCGGGTGTCCAGGAGCACCGTGCAGCGGGCCCGCTGCGGCTGCTCCTCGCGGCGCACCATCAGCTCGCCGTAGCGCGCGGTGGAGCGCCAGTGGACCCGGCGCAGGTCGTCGCCGTGACGGTACCCGCGCGGGATGACGTCGTCCTCGCCGGCCAGCGCCAGCGAGCGGTTGCGCCCGTCGCCGTACCCCTTGGCCTCGCCCGTGAGCCGCACCGGGGGCAGCGCCTCCACGCGCGGGATGACCGTCAGGGTGTCGTACGTCGAGAAGGACCGCGTCAGCTCGCACATCCCGAACGGGTCGGTCAGGCGCAGTTGCAGGGGCCCCAGCGGATAGCGCCCGCGCAGGTCGGAGCGGACGCGGTAGGAGACCTCGCGCCGTCCGCCCGCCTCGACCCGGTCGAGCACGAACCGGGGCCGCGGCCCCAGCACGTAGGGCACCCGGTCCTGGAGCATCAGGAGGCCGGTGGGCAGCCGCGAGATGTTGTCCATCCGCAGGTGGACGCGGGCCTCCGCGCCGGCGGGCACGCGCGAGGGGGAGAGCCTGCGGCTGCCCGCGACGCGGTAGCGGGTGCGGAACAGGACGGTGGCGCACACCAGCGGCAGCACGGCGAGCAGTAACCCGACGCGCAGCAGGTCGCCCTGGCCGAGGACGTAGGCGCAGATGGCGGCGGCCACACCGGCCGCGAGGAAGGAACGTCCGCGGGTGGTCAGGCCCGCGAGAGCCGTGCGAAGGCCGCCCTTCTCGTCCTCGGCGGGGCCCGGCGGCTGCCCCCCGGCCGTCATCAAAGCCTCCGGGCGCCGGGCGGCTGCTGGTTGAAGTAGGAGTTGGTGTTCGGCTGCGCCGCGGCGGGCACCGGGGTGCGCTGGAGGATCTCCAGGACGACGGATTCGGCCGTACGGCGGTTCAACTGGGCCTGCGCCGTGGGCAGCAGCCGGTGGGCGAGGACCGCGACGGCCAGGGCCTGCACATCGTCCGGCAGGGCGTACTCCCGGCCGCTGAGCGCGGCGGAGGCCTTGGCGGCGCGCAGCAGGTGCAGGGTCGCGCGCGGGGAGGCGCCGAGCCTGAGGTCGGGGTGGTTGCGGGTCGAGGAGACCAGGTCCACCGCGTACCGCCGGACGGGGTCGGCCACGTGGACCGTGCGCACGGCGTCGATGAGCTTCACGATCTCGTGCGCGTGCGCCACCGGCTGGAGGTCGTCCAGGGGCGAGACGCCGCCGTGGATGTCGAGCATCTGCAGCTCGGCCTCCGGGCCCGGGTAGCCGATGGAGACGCGCGCCATGAAGCGGTCGCGCTGCGCCTCGGGCAGCGGGTAGGTCCCCTCCATCTCGACGGGGTTCTGGGTGGCCACCACCATGAACGGACTGGGCAGTTCGTAGGTCTGCCCGTCGATGGTGACCTGGCGCTCCTCCATGGACTCCAGGAGCGCGGACTGCGTCTTCGGAGAGGCGCGGTTGATCTCGTCACCGATGACGATCTGCGCGAAGATCGCGCCCGGCTTGAACTCGAAGTCCCTGCGCTGCTGATCGAAGATGGACACGCCGGTGATGTCCGACGGCAGCAGGTCCGGCGTGAACTGGATGCGTCGCACGGAGCAGTCGATGGACCGCGCCAGCGCCTTGGCGAGCATGGTCTTGCCCACGCCGGGCACGTCCTCGATGAGCAGATGTCCCTCCGCGAGGAGCACCGTCAGCGAAAGCCGTACGACCTCTGGCTTGCCCTCGATCACACCCTCCACCGACCTGCGGACGCGCTCCGCTGTGGTGGTCAGATCTGTGAGGCTCGCTCGATCGTCATAGGTCGTCACCCGGCCCTCCTCGGCCCTTCCCCACACTCCAGAGGAGCGGGAAATACCCCATTCCCGGGCCGCCACTCAAGCGCACGGCCCGGTACACCCCAAATTCACGGACATCACGCCACAATGCTTCCGCGTGATGTCACTCCCGCATTGTTGTTGGGCATACCGGGTCGTGTCACTCGCCTGTGGATAACTGGCGCCGATTTGTCGGGTCTTACGCCTTTATGTCAGTCACGCAGGGTCGATCTCCCGCAGCAGACCCGAGGTCACGTCGAACACGAAGCCGCGGACGTCGTGGGTGTGCGGCAGGAACGGCGAGGTCCGCACGCGTGCCATGGACTGCCGCACGTCCTGGTCGACGTCGGCGAAGGACTCCACCGCCCAGGAGGGGCGCTGTCCGACCTCCATCTCCAGGTCGTGCCGGAACTCCTCGGTGAGGGTCTCCATGCCGCAGTTGGTGTGGTGGATCAGGACGACGCTGCGCGTGCCCAGCGCCCGCTGGCTGATGGCCAGGGAGCGGATCACGTCGTCGGTGACCACGCCGCCCGCGTTGCGGATGGTGTGGCAGTCGCCCAGTTCGAGGCCGAGCGCGCGGTGCAGGTCGAGGCGGGCGTCCATGCAGGCGACGACGGCGACCTGCAGGACGGGACGGGCGTCCATGCCGGGGTCGGTGAAGGCCGAGGCGTACTTCTCGTTCGCTTCGACGAGGCGGTCGGTGACCGTGCCGTCGGCTATGCCGCCGGTGGTCTCTGCGCGGGTGCGGTCCGAGGAGGCTGCGGATGTCGACATAGCCAAGACGTTAGTAGCCACTGACCGTCCGGGCTCGCTGTGAGAAGGGACAAAGAACGTCAAAGACCTTTGTTGTGAGCTAACCCACAGACGGCTGCGACCTGCGGCTGAACGGGTGACCGTGGCGGATTCCCGACCCGCGCGGGACCGGCCCACGACGCGCAGGCCGGTTGATTGACCGGGCCGGACCGTCGACTAAAGTGACGCGGAGCGGGAGACGACCTGCTCCCTGCTGGACCGCACATCCCGGAGATTCCCGGAATCTCCACCACGTGCGCGGCGCGAACGTACGGCTCGGCCTCCTCCCGCTCCCGGTCGGCTGACGCCACCTTCCCGGCGCCGGCAGCCCATTCCCCTTCACGGAGCGGGCGGGGACCCGGCGGTGCGTACGCCGCGCCGGACCTGAGAGGGCCCCTTGAGCGACAACAGCCGACACGTCCCGGTGATGCTCCAGCGGTGCCTGGACATGCTGGCCCCCGCGCTCGCCGAGCCGGGCGCCGTCGTCGTCGACTGCACCCTCGGACTCGGCGGCCACAGCGAGGCCCTCCTCGCCACCTTCCCGGCCGCCCGCCTCGTCGCCCTGGACCGCGACAAGGAAGCGCTGCGCCTGTCCGGCGAGCGGCTCGCCCCCTACGGCGACCGGGCCACCCTGGTGCACGCGGTCTACGACGAACTCCCCGACGTCCTCGAGCGCCTCGGCATCCCGCGCGTCCAGGGCGTCCTCTTCGACCTCGGCGTCTCCTCCATGCAACTGGACGAGGCCGACCGGGGGTTCGCGTACGCCCAGGATGCCCCCCTGGACATGCGCATGGACCAGACGACCGGCATCAGCGCCGCCGAGGTCCTCAACACCTACGCGCCCGGCGAACTGGTGCGGATCCTGCGGGCGTACGGCGAGGAGAAGCAGGCCAAGCGGATCGTCAGTGCCGTCGTCCGCGAGCGCGAGAAGGAGCCGTTCAGCAACAGCGCGCGGCTCGTCGAGCTGATCCGCGACTCGCTGCCGCAGGCCGCCAAGCGCACCGGCGGCAACCCCGCCAAGCGCACCTTCCAGGCCCTGCGCATCGAGGTCAACGGCGAGCTGAGCGTCCTGGAGCGGGCCATCCCCTCGGCCGTGCGGGCGCTCGCCGTCGGCGGCCGGATCGCCGTCCTGTCGTACCAGTCCCTCGAAGACCGGCTGGTCAAGCAGGTGTTCGCGGCCGGCGCCGCGACGACGGCGCCGCCCGGCCTGCCCGTCGTCCCCGAGCGCTACCAGCCCCGGCTCAAGCTCCTGACGCGCGGTGCCGAACTCCCCACAGAGGAAGAGATCGCCGAGAACCGCAGGGCGGCGCCCGCGCGGCTGCGGGGGGCGCAGCGCATCCGCGAGGACGTCGGGTGACGCCTCGCCCGGGCGCCGGCCCTGAGCAGAACCCGCTGAGCAGTATCCGCTGAGCAGAGTCCGCTGAGCAGAGTCCGCGAGGAGGCTCCATGAGAAAGAAGCCCGAACTGCGGGGGAGGGCCGCCCGCCTCGCGCGCCTGCTGCCCCAGGGCGCGAGCCAGGCCGCGCGCACCCCCTTCGTCCTCCTCGTCGTCCTGCTCCTCGGCGGTGGCCTGATCGCCCTGCTCATCCTGAACTCCTCCCTCAACGAGGGCTCGTTCCAGCTGAGCGAGTTGAAGAAGCAGACGAAGGACCTCACCGAGGAGAAGCAGGAACTCCAGCGCGACGTGGACGGGTACGCGGCCCCCGAGGCCCTCCAGCGCCGCGCCCAGGAGCTCGGCATGGTCCCCGGCGGCGATCCGGCCTTCCTCTCCCCCGACGGCACCGTGCGCGGCGTGCCGGGACCCGCGGCCGCCCGGCCCTCGGCGCTGAGCTACCTCGCGCCACGCCCGCAGGAGGTGGCGTCCCCGGCCGCCACCGTCTCGGTCCCCGCCGTGCCGTCGGTCCCGCCCGCGGCCTCGCCCCGGACCCCGGCCGCCGGCGCCCCCGCCGCGCAGCCCTCCGCCCAGGCCCCGGCCGACCCCGCCGCCCCGGCCCCCGCAGCCCCCACAGCCCCCGCGATCCCTCGGCCCGCCGACCCCGGCCCGTTGAACCCCGGCCCCACGACGACCTCCGGCAGGTGACGCAAGTGTCCGACAGGGAACCCCCGCGGCGCCGGGTGCCAGGACCCGCGAAGCCCACCGGCTCCGCACGGTCCGGCCCGTCCCGCCGCCCGGCGCCGGGCGCCCGCCCCGCCAACCGCCGCCCCGCGGCCAGGGGCAGGAACCGCACCATCCGCCTGGGCAGCCCCCGGCCGCGCCTGCGCATGGTCACCCTCGGCCTGACGCTGGTGATGCTGGCCTTCGTCGTACGGCTGCTTCAGGTGCAGGCCGTCGACGCGAGCGCGTACGCGGCCAAGGCCGAGAAGAACCGCTACTTCACGCACACCCTGGCCGCCGAGCGCGGACGCATCACCGACCGCGGCGGCGTCGAACTGGCCGCCAGCGTGGACGCGTACGACATCACGGCGGACCCCACGCTGTTCACGCCGAAGGAGACGAAGACCGAGGACGCGCCCGAACAGGCCGCCGCGCTCCTCGCCCCGATCCTCGGCAAGGACGTCGCCGAGCTGACCGGGAAGCTCAAGAAGGCCGACACGCGGTACGTCCTGCTCGCCCGCCGCCAGACCCCCCAGGTGTGGAAGCAGATCAAGGACCTGCGCGGCGCGCTCGGCGAGAAGGCCGCCGCGGACCCGAGCTCCCCGAACGTACTGGCCGGCGTCCTCGCGGACCCGAGCAGCAAGCGGGTCTACCCGAACGACGAACTGGCCGCCGGGATACTGGGCTGGGTCAACTCCGACGGCAAGGGCGCGGGCGGCCTGGAGCAGCAGCTCAACAAGAAGCTGGCGGGCGAGGACGGCAAGATCAAGTACGCCCAGTCCGGCGGCCGCCAGGTGCCGACCGCGGGCTCCACGGAGACGCCCGCCGTGCCCGGCTCCGACGTCGAACTCACCATCGACCGCGACATCCAGTGGGCCGCGCAGAGCGCCATCACCGAACAGGTCAGGAAGTCGAAGGCCGACCGCGGCTACGTCATAGTGCAGGACACCCGGACCGGTGAGGTTCTCGCGATGGCCAACGCCCCCGGCTTTGACCCCAACGACCTCACCCAGGCCGACGGCGCGGCGCTCGGCAACGCCTCCCTCCAGGACGCATTCGAGCCCGGCTCCACCGCCAAGGTCATGTCGATGGCCGCCGTCCTCGAGGAGAACGCGGCCACGCCCGGCACCCATGTCACGGTGCCCAACCGGCTGCACCGCGGCGACCGGCTCTTCCAGGACGACATCGACCACCCGACCTGGCAGCTGACGCTCAACGGCGTGCTCGCCAAGTCCTCCAACATCGGCACGATCCTCGCCACCGGCGAGCTGGGCAAGACGCAGAAGGAGACCAACCGGATCCTCTACTCGTACCTGCGCAAGTTCGGCATCGGCGAGGAGACCGGGCTCGGCTTCCCCGGCGAGACCCCCGGCATCTTCGCGCCCGCCGCCAAATGGTCGACCTCGCAGCAGTTCACCATCCCGTTCGGCCAGGGCTTCTCGATCAACGCCATGCAGGCGGCCTCGGTCTACTCGACCATCGCCAACGGCGGCGTACGCGTCGAGCCCACGCTGGTGCGCGGCACGAAGGGCCCGGACGGCCGCTTCACGCCCGCGCCCAGGCCCAAGAAGACCCGGGTGGTCAGCGACAGGACCGCAAGGACCGTGTCGCGGATGCTCGAATCCGTCGTCGACGACGAAGAGGGCACCGGAGCCAAGGCCCGCATCCCCGGCTACCGCGTCGCGGGCAAGACAGGTACGGCCAACCGGGTCGACCCCGCGACCGGCCGCTACAAGGGGTACACCTCTTCCTTCGCCGGCTTCGCGCCCGCGGACAAGCCGCGCGTCACCGTCTACTGCGCGATCCAGAACGCCACAAGCGGCAGCTACTTCGGCGGCCAGATCTGCGGCCCCATCTACAAGGAAGTCATGGAGTTCGCCCTCAAGACGCTCCAGGTCCCGCCCACCGGCAGCGCCCCGGCCCGCCTCCCGGTGACCTTCAAGCCCTGAGACCCACCAGGAACCACGCGTGACAACGATCACCCCGGGCGCGGGGAACCACCCCGCGCCACGCCCCTCACTTCGCCCTGAGCCGGGTGCGCCCGGTACGCTCACCGCCGTGCCACACGCTGATCAGTCCCAAACCACCCAGAAGGGCGCTCCCGTGACATATCCGGGACCGCCGCGGCCCGTCCAGGTCTCACCGGCCTCCCTGACGGAGCTCGCAGCGCAGCTGGGCGTCGCCGAACCAGGAGAACCGGGCACCCCGGACACCTCGGGGAACGCCGGCACCACGGAGATCACCGGCATCACGCACGACTCCCGCGCGGTGCGCCCCGGCGACATCTACGCCGCGCTGCCCGGCGCCCGCATGCACGGCGCCGACTTCGTCGCGCAGGCCGCCGACCTCGGCGCCGCGGCCATCCTCACCGACCCGACAGGCGCCGAACGCGCGGCCGCGACCGGCCTGCCCGTCCTCGTCGTCGACAGCCCCCGCGCCGTCATGGGCGAGCTGGCGGCCACGGTCTACGGCCACCCCGGCCGCGACCTGCTCCAGATCGGCATCACCGGCACCTCCGGCAAGACCACCACCGCGTACCTGATCGAGGGCGGCCTCAAGGGCGTCCGCTCGACCGGGCTCATCGGCACGGTCGAGATGCGCATCGGCGACGAGCGCATCAAGTCGGAGCGCACGACACCCGAAGCCACCGACCTCCAGGCGCTGTTCGCGGTGATGCGCGAGCGCGGCGTCGAGGCGGTCGCGATGGAGGTCTCCAGCCACGCGCTGGTGCTCGGGCGGGTGGACGGCTGCGTCTTCGACGTCGCCGTCTTCAACAACCTCAGCCCGGAGCACATGGAGTTCCACTCCGGCATGGAGGACTACTTCCAGGCCAAGGCGCAGCTGTTCACCAAGCGGCGCTCCCGGGTCGGCGTGGTGAACTTCGACGACGAGTACGGACGCAGGCTCATCACCGAGTCGGAGGTGCCCGTCACCACCTTCTCCGCCGAGGGCCACCCCGACGCCGACTGGCGCGCCGAGGACGTCGAGGTCGGGCCGCTCGACTCGACGTTCGTCGCGGTCGGCCCCAAGGGCGAGCGGATCACCGCCAAGTCGCCGCTCGCGGGCCCCTTCAACGTCGCCAACACCCTGGCCGCGATCGTGTCGCTCGCCGTCGCCGGGATCGATCCGCAGCAGGCCGCCGACGGCGTCGCGGCGGTGCCCGGCGTCCCCGGCCGCCTGGAGCGCGTCGACGCGGGCCAGCCCTACCTGGCCGTCGTCGACTACGCCCACAAGACGGACGCCGTCGAATCGGTCCTGCGCGCGCTGCGCAAGGTCACCGAGGGCAAGCTGCACATCGTGCTGGGCTGCGGCGGCGACCGCGACAAGACCAAGCGGATGCCGATGGGCGCGGCCGCGGCCCGCCTCGCCGACACCGCCGTACTGACGTCCGACAACCCCCGCGGCGAGGACCCCCTCGCGATCCTCGCCACGATGCTCGCGGGCGCCGCCGATGTACCGGCCCACGAGCGCGGCGACGTCGCCGTGTTCGAGGACCGGGCCGCCGCCATCCGCGCGGCCGTCGTCCGCGCGCGGCCGGGTGACACCGTCCTCGTCGCGGGCAAGGGTCACGAGCAGGGACAGGACATCGCCGGGGTGGTGCGTCCCTTCGACGACCGCCAGGTGCTTCGCGAAGCTATCCAGCAAACCCAGGGATGAAGTTGTGATCGCCCTCTCCCTCGCCGAGATCGCAGACGTCGTCGGCGGGCAGACGTACGACATACCGGATCCGGCCGTCCAGGTCACCGGACCCGTCGTCCGGGACTCCCGTGAGGTGGAGCCCGGCAGCCTCTTCGTCGCCTTCGTCGGCGAGCGCGTCGACGGCCACGCCTACGCGGCCGACGTGGTCGCCGCGGGCGCGGTCGCCGTCCTCGCGTCGCGGCCCGTCGGCGTGCCGGCCGTCGTCGTCGACGACGTCCAGGCGGCCCTCGGAGCCCTCGCGCGCCACGTGGTGCGGCGGCTCGGTGCGACGCTGGTCGCGCTGACCGGATCCGTCGGCAAGACCAGCTCCAAGGACCTCCTCGCGCAGGTGCTGCGGCGCCACGCGCCCACCGTATGGACGCCGGGCTCGCTGAACAACGAGATCGGCCTGCCGCTGACCGCGCTCAGCGCCACCGACGGGACACGGTTCCTCGTCCTGGAGATGGGGGCGCGCGGAATCGGCCACATCCGCTACCTCACCGAGCTCACCCCGCCGAGGATCGGCCTCGTCCTGAACGTCGGCACCGCCCACATCGGCGAGTTCGGCGGACGCGAGCAGATCGCACAAGCGAAGGGTGAGCTGGTCGAGGCGCTGCCCGCCGACGGCGCCGCGGTCCTCAACGCCGACGACCCCCTCGTCCGCGCGATGGCCTCGCGCACGAAGGCGCGGGTGCTCCTCTTCGGAGAGGCCGAGGACGCCGACGTACGCGCGGAGAATGTCCGGCTCACGGAGAACGGACAGCCTGCTTTTACGCTGCACACACCCTCCGGGTGCAGCGACGTGACGCTGCGGCTGTACGGTGAGCACCACGTGTCGAACGCGCTTGCCGCGGCCGCCGTCGCCCATGAGCTGGGCATGTCCGTGGACGAGATCGCCCTCGCGCTCTCCGAGGCGGGCACGCTGTCCCGCTGGCGGATGGAGGTCACCGAGCGCCCGGACGGCGTGACGGTCGTCAACGACGCCTACAACGCGAACCCCGAGTCCATGCGAGCGGCCCTGCGCGCGCTCGCGGCCATGGGCAAGGGGCGTCGTACGTGGGCGGTGCTCGGTCAGATGGCCGAGCTCGGGGACGAGGGTCTCGTCGAGCACGACGCGGTCGGACGCCTTGCCGTCCGGCTCAACGTGAGCAAGCTCGTGGCAGTCGGGGGCAGGGAAGCGTCCTGGCTCCAACTGGGCGCATACAACGAGGGTTCGTGGGGTGAGGAGTCGGTGCACGTGTCCGACGCACAGGCGGCGATCGACCTGCTGCGCAGCGAGCTGCGCCCGGGAGACGTCGTGCTGGTGAAGGCGTCCAGGTCGGTCGGTCTCGAGAAGGTCGCCGCGGCGCTGCTCGAGAACACCAACGAGGGCGAGGTCGCCGGCCGATGAGGCAGATCCTCTTCGCGGGTGTGATCGGGCTCTTCCTGACCCTGGTCGGCACCCCGCTGCTGATCAAACTCCTGGCCCGCAAGGGCTATGGCCAGTTCATCCGGGACGACGGCCCGCGTGAGCACCACAGCAAGCGCGGTACGCCGACCATGGGTGGCATCGCCTTCATCCTGGCCACGCTCATCGCGTACTTCCTCACGAAGATCATCACCGGTACGGAGACCACGCTCTCCGGCCTCCTGGTGCTCTTCCTGATGGCGGGCATGGGCCTCGTCGGCTTCCTCGACGACTACATCAAGATCGTCAAGCAGCGCTCGCTCGGTCTGCGCGCCAAGGCGAAGATGGCCGGACAGCTGATCGTCGGCATCGGCTTCGCCGTGCTCGCGCTGAACTGGCCGGACAACCGCAACCAGACCCCGGCCTCCACCAAGCTGTCCTTCGTCACGGACTTCGGCTGGTCGATCGGCCCGGTCCTGTTCGTGGTCTGGGCGCTGTTCATGATCCTCGCGATGTCGAACGGCGTGAACCTCACCGACGGCCTCGACGGCCTCGCCACCGGCGCCTCCGTCATGGTCTTCGGCGCCTACACCTTCATCGGTGTCTGGCAGTACCAGGAGTCCTGCGCCAACGCGGTCACGCTGACCAACCCGCAGGCCTGCTTCGAGGTCAGGGACCCGCTCGACCTCGCGGTCGTGGCCTCCGCGCTGATGGGCGCCTGCTTCGGCTTCCTGTGGTGGAACACCTCGCCCGCCAAGATCTTCATGGGCGACACCGGCTCGCTCGCCCTCGGCGGTGCGCTCGCGGGCCTCGCGATCTGCTCCCGCACGGAGCTGCTCATCGCGCTCCTCGGCGGCCTCTTCGTCCTGATCACCATGTCCGTCGTGATCCAGGTCGGCTCGTTCAAGATGACCGGCAAGCGCGTCTTCAAGATGGCGCCGCTGCAGCACCACTTCGAACTCAAGGGGTGGTCCGAAGTCCTTGTCGTGGTCCGCTTCTGGATCATCCAGGGCATGTGCGTGATCGTCGGTCTCGGTCTCTTCTACGCGGGATGGGCAGCCGAAAAGTGACCTCTGCGTCCGACTGGCAGGGCAAGAACATCACCGTCGCCGGTCTCGGCGTGAGCGGCGTCAGCGCCGCCCGCGCCCTGGCCGGCCTCGGCGCGTCGGTGACCGTCGTGGACGGCGGCTCGGGAGAGGCGCACCGCCAACGCGCCGCGGCTCTGGAGAGCGACGGCGTCGCCGTACGCCTGGGGGACGCCCAGACGCTTCCCGAGGGCACCGACCTGGTGGTCACCTCGCCGGGCTGGAAACCGTCGTCGCCGCTGTTCGCCGCGGCCGCGCGGGCGGGCGTGGACGTCATCGGCGACGTCGAGGTCGCCTGGCGCCTGCGCGGGCCCGGCGCGGCCCCCTGGCTCGCCGTCACGGGCACCAACGGCAAGACCACGACCACCCAGATGCTGGCGTCGATCCTGCACGCGGCAGGCCTGCGCACGGCCGCCGTCGGCAACATCGGCACCCCGATCGTCGACGTGATCCTGGAGGGCGACGACGCCTACGACGTGCTGGCCGTCGAGCTCTCCTCGTACCAGCTGCACTGGGCGCCCTCCCTGCGCGCCCACTCCGCGGCCGTCCTGAACCTCGCGCCCGACCACCTCGACTGGCACGGCTCCATGGAGGCGTACGCCGCCGACAAGGGCCGCATCTACGAGGGCAACCGGATCGCCTGCGTCTACAACGTCGCCGACCGGGCGACCGAGGACCTGGTCCGCGAGGCCGACGTCGAAGAGGGCTGCCGCGCCATCGGTTTCACGCTGAACGCGCCCGCGCCCTCGCAACTGGGCGTCGTGGACGGCATCCTGGTCGACCGTGCCTTCGTGCCGGACCGCCAGAAGCAGGCCCAGGAGCTCGCCGAGATCTCCGACGTCAAGCCGCCCGCGCCGCACAACATCGCCAACGCGCTGGCCGCGGCGGCCCTCGCGCGCGCCGTCGGCGTCGAGGCCACGGCCGTCCGCGACGGGCTGCGCGCCTTCCGCCCGGACGCCCACCGCATCGAGCACGTGGCCGACGTCGGGGGCGTCGCGTACGTCGACGACTCCAAGGCCACCAACACCCACGCCGCACAGGCGTCGTTGGCGGCGTACGACCCGATCGTCTGGATCGCGGGCGGCCTCGCCAAGGGAGCCACCTTCGACGAGCTCGTCGAAGGCGCCGCGAAGCGGCTGCGCGGGGTCGTCCTCATCGGCGCCGACCGCGAGCTGATCCGCGAAGCCCTGGCGCGACACGCCCCCGAGGTCCCGGTCGTCGACCTCGACCGGACCGACACTGGGGCGATGTCCGAGGCGGTACGGCGGGCGGCGGATCTCGCCCAGCCGGGGGACACCGTGCTGATGGCTCCGGCCTGTGCGTCGATGGACATGTTCACCAACTACAACAAGCGTGGTGAAGCGTTCGCGGACGCCGTCCGCGAACTCGGCGCCACGCGCGCCTGACCGGGCTCCCCGCCCGGCGGGGCGCCGGGCACACCCTTGGGAGGGAACGTGGCCAGGTCTTCCGTGCGGGTCGCCAGACGACCGGCTCCGGTACGCGCCAGAGGAGCCGCCCACCCTCCGGGCGAGAGTGGGCTGCGACGGCTGCGCACCCGGGTCCGCCGGGCCTGGGACCGGCCGCTCACGGCGTATTACCTGATCTTCGGCAGCACCCTCCTGATCACCGTGCTCGGCCTGGTGATGGTCTACTCGGCCTCGATGATCCAGGCGTTGCAGCTGAACCTGCCCGCCTCGTACTTCTTCCGCAAGCAGTTCGTGGCGGCCGTGCTCGGCACGGTCCTGCTCCTGATCGCCATGCGGATGCCCGTCAAGCTGCACCGGGCGCTCGCCTACCCGATCCTCGCGGTGACCGTCTTCCTGATGGTCCTCGTACAGATCCCGGGGATAGGGCGCAGCGTCAACGGCAACCAGAACTGGATCTACCTGGGCGGCCCGTTCCAGCTCCAGCCCAGTGAGTTCGGCAAGCTCGCCCTGATCCTGTGGGGCGCCGATCTGCTCGCCCGCAAACACGACAAGCGGCTCCTCGCCCAGTGGAAGCACATGCTGGTGCCGCTCGTGCCCGTCGCCTTCATGCTGCTCGGACTCATCATGCTCGGCGGCGACATGGGCACGGCGATCATCCTCACCGCGATCCTCTTCGGACTGCTCTGGCTCGCGGGCGCCCCCACCCGGCTCTTCGCCGGGGTGCTCGGCATCGCGGCCCTGCTCGGTGTGATTCTCATCAAGACCAGCCCCAACCGGATGGCCAGGCTCGGCTGCATCGGCGCCACCGATCCCGGCCCCGGCGACCAGTGCTGGCAGGCCGTGCACGGCATCTACGCCCTGGCCTCCGGCGGATTCTTCGGTTCCGGACTCGGCGCCAGTGTGGAAAAATGGGGTCAACTGCCCGAACCGCACACCGACTTCATCTTCGCCATCACAGGGGAGGAACTCGGCCTGGCAGGGACGCTGTCGGTGCTCGCCCTGTTCGCGGCTCTAGGCTATGCGGGTATCCGCGTGGCCGGACGCACGGAGGACCCCTTCGTGAGGTATGCCGCGGGAGGCGTGACCACCTGGATCACGGCGCAGGCCGTGATCAACGTCGGTGCGGTGCTCGGTCTGCTGCCGATCGCCGGTGTCCCGCTCCCGCTGTTCTCCTACGGGGGCTCCGCCTTGCTGCCGACCATGTTCGCCATCGGACTCCTCATCGCCTTCGCGCGATCGGACCCCGCGGCGAAGGCGGCCCTGGCCATGCGGCAACCTCGGGTGAGATGGAACACGATGAGACGGCGCGTCAAGGCGCGTTCGTCCGGAGAGCGGTGAATTTCGGTGCATGTCGTACTCGCCGGCGGGGGGACCGCCGGCCACATCGAGCCCGCGCTCGCCCTCGCGGACGCCCTGCGGAGGCAGGACCCGACCGTGGGCATCACGGCCCTGGGCACGGAGCGTGGACTCGAGACCCGACTCGTACCCGAGCGGGGCTACGAACTGGCGCTGATCCCTGCCGTCCCGCTGCCGCGCAAGCCCACCCCTGAGCTGATCACCGTCCCGGGACGGCTGCGCGGCACGATCAAGGCGGCCGAGCAGATCCTGGAGCGCACCAAGGCGGACTGCGTGGTCGGCTTCGGCGGCTACGTCGCGCTGCCGGGGTACCTCGCGGCCAAGCGGACAGGGACGCCGATCGTGGTGCACGAGGCCAACGCGCGGCCCGGCCTCGCCAACAAGATCGGTTCGCGGTACGCCCACGGGGTGGCCGTCGCCACCCCCGACAGCAAGCTGCGCAACTCCCGCTACATCGGCATCCCGTTGCGGCACACCATCGCCACGCTCGACCGGGCCCGGGTCCGCCCGGAGGCGCGCGCCGCCTTCGGCCTCGACCCCAACCTGCCGACGCTGCTCGTCTCCGGCGGCTCGCAGGGCGCCCGCAGGCTCAACGAGGTCGTCCAGCAGATCGCCCCGGTCCTGCAGCGCGCGGGCATCCAGATCCTGCACGCGGTCGGCCCGAAGAACGAATTGCCGCAGGTGCAGCAGATGCCGGGGATGCCCCCGTACATCCCGGTACCGTACGTGGACCGGATGGACCTCGCGTACGCCGCGGCCGACATGATGCTCTGCCGCGCGGGCGCGATGACCGTGGCCGAACTCTCCGCCGTCGGGCTGCCCGCCGCCTACGTCCCGCTGCCGATCGGCAACGGCGAACAGCGGCTCAACGCCCAGCCGGTGGTCAAGGCGGGCGGCGGACTCCTCGTCGACGACGCGGAACTGACGCCCGAGTGGGTCCAGGGCAACGTCCTGCCCGTGCTTGCCGACCCGCACCGGCTGTACGAGATGTCCCGCGCGGCCTCGGAGTTCGGCCGCAGGGACGCCGACGAGCTGCTCGTCGGCATGGTGTACGAGGCGATTGCGTCACGCCGCAACGCGTGAGAAGGCAGGGGACCGTGGCCGGACCGACCACCGCCGAACGGCAGCAGAAGAAGTCCGGCCCGGCCCGTCCGCCGCGCGTCCGCCGCTTCAGGCGGCCGCGTTCGCGCACTCTGATTGTCATTCTGGTCCTGGTCCTGTCGCTCGGTGCCGGCGGCAGCTGGGTGCTCTACGGCTCGCAGTGGCTCCGGCTGGAGCACGTGAAGACCTCGGGCACCCGGGTGCTGACGCCCCGGGAGGTGCGCGAAGCGGCGGACGCCCCCGTCGGGGCACCACTGATTTCGGTCGATACGGCCGCGATCGAAGACCGGCTGCGCTCAAAATTGCCCCGAATTGACTCGGTTGACGTCGTCCGGTCCTGGCCGCACGGAATCGGGCTCGAAGTGACGGAACGTAAGCCGGTTCTTCTCATCGAAAAGGGCGGAAAGTTCATCGAAGTGGACGGCAAGGGAGTGCGATTCGCCACGGTCGAGCGCGCCCCGAAGGCGGTGCCGCTGCTCGAATTGGCGCCGGACCGGGAGAGCGGGGCGGCGAGCCTGCGCCGGTTCGGCACCGACCGGTTGCTGCGCGAGGCGGTGCGGGTCGCCGGTGACCTGCCGGGGGCGGTGGCCAGGGACACCCGGAACGTGAAGGTCCGCTCGTTCGACTCCATCTCGCTGGAGTTGAGCGGCGATCGCACCGTCGCGTGGGGCAGCGGCGAGAGGGGGCGTACGAAAGCCACGACCCTCACCGCCCTGATGAAAGCGGCCCCCAAGGCGCGGCACTTCGATGTGAGCGTCCCCACCGCCCCTGCGGCGTCGGGGAGTTGACGCATATCGTCGCAGGCCAGCACCCTGGTTCGGCAGCGCTACGGCTGATCACATAGGGTGAAAAGAAAAACGGGAGGTTCGGCGTGTTCGTTGAACGTGCGCCACTTGTCGACTTAGTGTCCTGTTCGGAAGAGTCCAGGGAACAGACACACTGGTAACCCTAAACTTCAGCGTTAGGGTTCGGGTCGGCGTTCGGACCGTCCCATTCGGCATCAGTCGCCGCTTCGCATCGATGCGAAACGGCGACACGTAACTCGAGGCGAGAGGCCTTCGACGTGGCAGCACCGCAGAACTACCTCGCAGTCATCAAAGTCATCGGTGTCGGCGGCGGTGGTGTCAATGCCATCAACCGGATGATCGAGGTCGGTCTCAAGGGCGTCGAGTTCATCGCCATCAACACCGACGCGCAAGCCCTGTTGATGAGCGACGCCGACGTCAAGCTCGACGTCGGCCGTGAACTCACCCGTGGACTCGGCGCCGGCGCCAACCCGGCCGTCGGCCGGAAGGCCGCAGAGGACCACCGCGAGGAGATCGAGGAGGTCCTCAAGGGGGCCGACATGGTCTTCGTCACCGCCGGCGAGGGCGGTGGCACCGGCACCGGCGGCGCACCCGTCGTCGCCAACATCGCGCGCTCGCTCGGCGCCCTCACCATCGGCGTGGTCACCCGGCCGTTCACCTTCGAGGGCCGTCGCCGCGCCAACCAGGCCGAGGACGGCATCGCGGAGCTGCGCGAAGAGGTCGACACCCTCATCGTCATCCCCAACGACCGGCTCCTGTCCATCTCGGACCGGCAGGTCTCCGTCCTCGACGCCTTCAAGTCGGCGGACCAGGTCCTGCTCTCCGGTGTCCAGGGCATTACCGACCTCATCACCACGCCCGGCCTGATCAACCTCGACTTCGCCGACGTCAAGTCGGTCATGTCCGAGGCCGGTTCGGCGCTCATGGGCATCGGCTCGGCCCGCGGCGACGACCGCGCGGTGGCCGCAGCGGAGATGGCGATCTCCTCGCCGCTGCTCGAAGCGTCCATCGACGGCGCACGCGGCGTGCTGCTCTCCATCTCCGGCGGCTCGGACCTCGGCCTCTTCGAGATCAACGAAGCGGCCCAGCTGGTCAGCGAGGCGGCCCACCCCGAGGCCAACATCATCTTCGGCGCGGTCATCGACGACGCGCTCGGCGACGAGGTCAGGGTCACCGTCATCGCGGCGGGCTTCGACGGCGGGCAGCCGCCGTCCAAGCGGGACACGGTCCTCTCGGCGTCCTCCTCCGCCAAGCGCGAGGAGCCCTCGGCGCCGTCCGCCACGCCGTCCCGGCCCGCTGAATCGTCCCGCCCGGCCTTCGGCGGCCTCGGCAGCGTCACACCGCGCGACGAGCCCCCGGCCCCGGAGCCCGCCGAGCCGGCCCCCGTGAGCGAGGCCCCGTCCGCGCCCACGGCCCCGCCGCAGGTCCCGCCGGCCCGTCCGTACTCGGACAGCGCCGCCGAAGAGCTGGACGTGCCGGACTTCTTGAAGTGATAAGCGAGCACAGCACCGTGAGCGGCGCGCACTTCGCCTTCACCGACAGGTGGGGCGGGGTGAGCGCCGTTCCGTACGAAGAGCTCAACCTCGGCGGCGCGGTCGGCGACGACTCCGAGGCGGTGCGCACCAACCGCGCGCTGGCCGCCAAGTCGCTCGGCATCGACCCGGACCGGGTCGTCTGGATGAACCAGGTGCACGGCCGCGACGTCGCGGTGGTCGAGGGGCCCTGGGGCTCCGACGCCGGGATTCCCGCCGTCGACGCGGTGGTGACCGCCCGCGAGGGCCTCGCCCTCGCCGTCCTCACCGCCGACTGCACGCCCGTCCTGCTCGCCGATCCCGTGGCCAGGGTCGCGGCCGCGGCGCACGCGGGCCGCCCCGGCATGCTGGCGGGCGTCGTGCCCGCCGCCGTCGAGGCCATGGTGGAGCTCGGCGCCGACCCGGGACGCATCGTCGCCCGCACGGGACCCGCCGTCTGCGGGCGCTGCTACGAGGTGCCGGAGGCGATGCGCGCCGATGCCGCCGCCGTCGAGCCCGCGGCGTACGCCGAAACGAGCTGGGGCACGCCCGCGGTCGACGTGAGCGCCGGGGTCCACGCCCAGCTGGAGCGGCTCGGGGTGCGCGGGCGGCAGCAGTCGCCGGTGTGCACCCTGGAATCAGGTGACCACTTCTCGTACCGCCGCGACCGCACCACCGGTCGTCTCGCGGGCTATGTCTGGCTGGACTGATAGGACATGACGGAACGCAGGACCCAACTCGCGGAGAATCTGGCGAAGGTCGAGGAGCGCATCGCCGCGGCGTGCGCGGCGGCAGGCCGCAAGCGGGAGGAAGTGACCCTCATCGTGGTCACGAAGACCTACCCCGCGAGCGACGTGCGGATCCTGGCCGAACTCGGTGTGCGGCACGTCGCCGAGAACCGCGACCAGGACGCGGCGCCGAAGGCGGCCGAATGTACGGATCTTCCTCTTACGTGGCACTTTGTCGGTCAGTTGCAGACCAACAAGGTTCGTTCCGTGGTCGGTTATGCCGATGTCGTGCAGTCCGTTGATCGTCCCAAACTCGTCACAGCTCTCTCGACGGCGGCGGTACGCGCCGAGCGTGAACTCGGGTGCCTGATCCAGGTCGCACTCGACGCCGAGGAGAACGGGCGGGGCGAGCGCGGGGGCGTCGGGCCCGGCCAGATCGAGGAGTTGGCCGGTCTCGTGGCGGCGGCGCCGGGGCTGCGGCTCGATGGCCTGATGACCGTGGCGCCGCTCACCGGGGCGTATGCGGGGCGGCAACAGGCGGCGTTCGAGCGGTTGATGGAATTCTCAACCCTCATGCGCGCGGCTCATCCTGCTGCGAACATGGTGTCGGCAGGGATGAGTGCGGATCTCGAGCAGGCCGTTGCGGCCGGGGCGACACATGTGCGCGTCGGTACGGCGGTACTCGGAGTCCGCCCCGGGCTCGGGTAACGTCGCCAAGAAGTCGGACCACAGCAGAAAATATGGTCATTCTCGCTGTTGGGCGGGGAGACCCAGTGGATCGCGAGCGGTTGGTGACGACAGCCGATCCACCACAGAGCGGAGGACTCAGAGCATGGCCGGCGCGATGCGCAAGATGGCGGTCTACCTCGGCCTCGTGGAGGACGATGGGTACGACGGTCCGGGGTTCGACCCCGATGACGAGTTCGAACCCGAGCCGGAGCCCGAGCGTGACCGCAGAAGGCACGAACCGTCGCATCAGTCCCACCAGTTGCAAAGGGACGAATCGGTACGAGTGGTGCAGCCGCCGGCCCAGCGCGAGCCGGCGCCCCATTCCGCTCCGCAAGCCGCGGAATCCGGACGTCCGGCACGAATCGCCCCCGTGGCATCCATCACACCTGAACGCCAGAGCCTGGAGAAGAACGCACCGGTGATCATGCCCAAGGTCGTGTCCGAGCGGGAGCCCTACCGCATCACCACATTGCACCCGCGGACCTACAACGAGGCCCGTACCATCGGGGAACACTTCCGTGAGGGCACTCCGGTGATCATGAATCTGACCGAGATGGACGACACGGACGCGAAGCGACTTGTCGACTTTGCGGCCGGTTTGGTCTTCGGTCTGCATGGCAGCATTGAACGAGTGACGCAGAAGGTGTTCCTGTTGTCGCCTGCTAACGTCGATGTAACGGCGGAGGACAAGGCTCGCATCGCAGAGGGCGGGTTCTTCAACCAGAGCTGAGACGCAGTGATGCAGTAGTTGCCGTAGACGCAGTACCGGAACGACGAAGCACGAGTAACAGGGGAGAGGGAACCGCGAACATGAGCGTGGTCGTGCAGGTGCTTTACATCGCGCTGATGTGCTTCCTCATCGTGCTGATCTTCCGACTGGTCATGGACTACGTCTTCCAGTTCGCCCGCTCATGGCAACCCGGCAAGCCGATGGTGGTCGTTCTGGAGGCCACCTACACTGTCACTGATCCACCGCTCAAGCTTCTGCGGCGGTTCATTCCGCCGCTGCGTCTCGGGGGCGTGGCGCTCGACCTGTCCTTCTTCGTACTGATGATCATCGTCTACATCCTGATCCACATCGTGAGTCAGCTGTGAGTGCGATGTCTAATACGGTCTTGCCGAATGCCGACGACTACGTTGAGGTGAAGAGATGCCGTTGACCCCCGAGGACGTGCGGAACAAACAGTTCACGACCGTCCGCCTCCGAGAAGGCTATGACGAGGACGAGGTCGATGCCTTCCTCGATGAGGTCGAAGCCGAACTGACCCGCCTGCTCCGCGAGAACGAGGACCTGCGCGCCAAGCTCGCCGCGGCCACCCGTGCCGCCGCGCAGAACCAGCAGCAGGGCGGAATGCGCAAGGGCCCCGACGGGCCCCAGGACCAGCGCGGTCCCGGCGCACCCGTGCCCGCCGCAATATCGGGTCCGCAGCCGGTCCCGCCGCAGCAGCAGCAGATGGGTGGCCCCATGGGCGGCCCGCCGCAGCTGCCCGGTGGCGCACCGCAGCTGCCCGCAGGCCCCAGCGGCCACGGCCAGGGCCACCCGCAGGGTGGTCCGCAGGGTCCCGGCCCGATGGGTCAGGGTCCGATGGGCCAGGGTCAGATGGGCGGCCCCATGGGCGGTCCCATGGGCGGCCCGCAGATGCCGCAGCCCGGTCAGGGCCCCGGTGGCGACAGCGCCGCCCGGGTGCTCTCGCTCGCGCAGCAGACCGCCGACCAGGCGATCGCGGAGGCCCGTTCCGAGGCCAACAAGATCGTCGGCGAGGCCCGCTCGCGCGCCGAGGGCCTCGAGCGTGACGCCCGCGCCAAGGCCGACGCCCTGGAGCGGGACGCGCAGGAGAAGCACCGTGTCGCGATGGGCTCCCTGGAGTCCGCTCGCGCCACGCTCGAGCGCAAGGTCGAGGACCTGCGCGGCTTCGAGCGCGAGTACCGCACGCGTCTGAAGTCGTACCTGGAGTCGCAGCTGCGCCAGCTGGAGACCCAGGCCGACGACTCGCTGGCCCCGCCGCGCACTCCGGCCACCGCCTCGCTGCCGCCGTCCCCGGCGCCTTCGATGGCTCCGGCCGGCGCGGGTGCCCCGTCCTACGGCGGCAACCAGTCGATGGGCGGCAACCAGCCGGGCAACGGCCCGTCGTACGGCGGCCAGCAGCAGATGTCCCCGGCGATGACCCAGCCGATGGCGCCGGTGCGGCCGCAGGGCCAGCAGCCGATGCAGCAGGCTCCGTCCCCGATGCGTGGCTTCCTCATCGACGAGGACGACAACTGACGGGCGTGAGCACGCCATAGGCGTCGGCGGCGTTCAGGGCCGGGCCCCCAGAATTTCTGGGGGCCCGGCCCTTTTGTGTACCGGCAGGCGATTACGCGAAAGGCCCGGCCCCATCGGGGCCGGGCCTTCGGTGCGAGCGCCTACGCCTTGCGGAGGCGGAACGTCAGCTTCAGGGAGTCGTCCGTGAACGGCTCCCCGAATGTGTCGTCCGCCTCACCCGAGGTGAACTCCGTGGCGAGGACCTCGTCGGCGATGAGCCCGGAGTGGTCGGACAGCGCCGTCACGACCTCCGCGTCCGGGGAGGTCCAGCGCAGGGCGATCCGGTCCGCGACGTCCAGGCCGCTGTTCTTGCGGGCCTCCTGGATGAGGCGGATCGCGTCGCGGGCCAGGCCCGCGCGGCGCAGCTCCTCGGTGATCTCCAGGTCGAGGGCGACGGTGGCGCCGGACTCGGACGCCACCGACCAGCCCTCGCGCGGGGTCTCCGTGATGATGACCTCGTCGGGCGCGAGCGTCACGCTCTCGCCGTCGACCTCGACCGAGGCCGTGCCCTCGCGCAGGGCCAGGGAGAGCGCGGCGGCGTCGGCCTCGGCGACGGCCTTGGCGACCGCCTGGACGCCCTTGCCGAAGCGCTTGCCGAGAGCCCGGAAATTGGCCTTGGCGGTGGTGTCGACCAGTGAACCGCCGACTTCGGAGAGCGACGCCAGCGAGGAGACGTTGAGTTCCTCGGTGATCTGGGCGCGCAGCTCGGGGCCCAGCGCCTCGAAGCCGGCCGCCGCGACGAGCGCGCGGGACAGCGGCTGACGGGTCTTGACGCCCGACTCCGCGCGCGTGGCACGGCCGAGCTCGACCAGGCGGCGCACCAGGACCATCTGCTTCGACAGCTCGGGGTCGATCGCCGACAGGTCCGCCTCGGGCCACGAGGTCAGGTGCACCGACTCCGGGGCGTCCGGGGTGACCGGCACGATCAGGTCCTGCCAGACACGCTCGGTGATGAACGGTGTCAGCGGGGCCATCAGGCGCGTGACCGTCTCGACGACCTCGTGCAGGGTGCGCAGGGCCGCCTTGTCGCCCTGCCAGAAGCGGCGGCGGGAGCGGCGCACGTACCAGTTGGAGAGGTTGTCGACGAAGACGGACAGGAGCTTGCCCGCGCGCTGGGTGTCGTAGCCCTCCAGGGCCTGGGTGACCTGGTCGGTGAGCGCGTGCAGCTCGCTGAGGAGCCAGCGGTCCAGGAGCGGGCGGTCGGCGGGCGCCGGGTCGGCGTCGCTGGGGGCCCACTTCGACGTACGGGCGTAGAGCGCCTGGAAGGCCACCGTGTTCCAGTACGTGAGGAGCGTCTTGCGGACGACCTCCTGGATGGTGCCGTGGCCCACGCGGCGGGCCGCCCAGGGGGAGCCGCCGGCCGCCATGAACCAGCGGACCGCGTCGGCGCCGTGCTGGTCCATGAGCGGGATGGGCTGGAGGATGTTGCCCAGGTGCTTGGACATCTTGCGGCCGTCCTCGGCGAGGATGTGGCCGAGACAGACCACGTTCTCGTAGGACGACTTGTCGAAGACCAGGGTGCCGACGGCCATCAGCGTGTAGAACCAGCCGCGGGTCTGGTCGATGGCCTCCGAGATGAACTGCGCCGGGTACCGGCTCTCGAAGAGCTCCTTGTTCTTGTACGGGTAGCCCCACTGCGCGAACGGCATCGAGCCCGAGTCGTACCAGGCGTCGATGACCTCCGGCACGCGCGTGGCCGTCGATCCGCAGCCCTCCTGCGGGCAGGTGAAGGTGATCTCGTCGATGAACGGGCGGTGCGGGTCGAGCTCCGACTGGTCCTTACCGGTCAGTTCGGTGAGTTCGGCGCGCGAGCCGACGCAGGTCAGGTGGGACTCCTCGCAGCGCCAGATGGGCAGCGGGGTGCCCCAGTAGCGGTTGCGGGAGAGCGCCCAGTCGACGTTGTTGGTCAGCCAGTCGCCGAAGCGGCCGTGCTTGACCGAGTCGGGGAACCAGTTGGTCTTCTCGTTCTCCTCGAGGAGACGGTCCTTGATGGCCGTGGTGCGGATGTACCAGGACGGCTGCGCGTAGTAGAGCAGGGCCGTGTGGCAGCGCCAGCAGTGCGGGTAGCTGTGCTCGTACGCGATGTGCCGGAAGAGCAGGCCGCGGTCGTCGAGGTCCTTGGTGAGCGTTTCGTCGGCCTTCTTGAAGAAGACACCGCCCACGAGGGGGACGTCCTCCTCGAAGGTGCCGTCGGGGCGGACCGGATTGACGACCGGCAGGCCGTACGCGCGGCAGACCTTGAGGTCGTCCTCACCGAAGGCGGGGGACTGGTGGACCAGACCGGTGCCGTCCTCGGTGGTGACGTAGTCGGCGTTGACGACGTAGTGCGCGGGCTCCGGGAACTCCACGAGTTCGAACGGACGTTGGTAGTTCCAGCGCTCCATTTCGGCGCCGGTGAAGGTCTCGCCGGTGGTCTCCCATCCTTCGCCGAGTGCCTTCTCGACGAGCGGCTGGGCGACGACCAGCTTCTCCTCGCCGTCCGTCGCGACGACGTAGGTCACGTCGGGGTGCGCGGCGACGGCGGTGTTGGAGACCAGGGTCCAGGGGGTCGTCGTCCAGACCAGGAGGGCGGCCTCGCCCGCGAGGGGACCGGAGGTGAGGGGGAAACGGACGTAGACGGAGGGGTCGACGACCGTCTCGTAGCCCTGCGCCAGCTCGTGGTCCGAGAGGCCCGTGCCGCAGCGCGGGCACCAGGGGGCGACGCGGTGGTCCTGGACGAGCAGGTCCTTGTTGAAGATCTCCTTCAGGGACCACCAGACCGAGTCCACGTACTCCGGGTTCATCGTCCGGTACGCGTCGTCGAGGTCGACCCAGTACCCCATGCGGGTCGTCAGCTCGGCGAAGGCGTCGGTGTGCCGGGTCACGGACTCGCGGCACTTGGCGTTGAACTCGGCGATGCCGTACGCCTCGATGTCCTTCTTGCCGTTGAAGCCCAGCTCCTTCTCGACGGCGAGCTCCACGGGGAGGCCGTGGCAGTCCCAGCCGGCCTTGCGGGCCACGTGGTAGCCCCGCATGGTGCGAAAGCGAGGGAAGACGTCCTTGAAGACGCGGGCCTCGATGTGGTGGGCGCCCGGCATGCCGTTGGCGGTGGGCGGGCCCTCGTAGAACACCCACTCGGGGCGGCCCTCGGACTGTTCGAGGCTCTTGGCGAAGATCTTCTGCTCGCGCCAGAAGTCGAGCACGGCGTGCTCGAGGGCGGGCAGGTCGACCTGGGCGGGCACCTGGCGGTACTGCGGCGGCGTATTCAACGAGTCCTCCGGCGGATGTGCTGCCTTCCGTCGGAGGGACGAGAGCTTGTGCGCCTGTTGCGGCGCGCTCCCGCGGTACCACCCTCCTTGGCCCTCCGGTACGGGGTCCGTGCCGGTGAGCCCCCTCATTGGGGTCGCGATACCGGGTCTACTCGCCTCGCCTTGAGGGCCTCGGCTTTCTTCCGGCGGCTCCGGGGTGATCTTCACGTCGTGCCGGCCCCCGGGCTCACACCGTCCCCGGGTCGCTCATGGCTGCGTACGCCGCTACTCGTCCCCATCCACGCTTCTCGCTGCCGCCCAGTGTACGGCGCCCGGGGAGGCGGGGCCGACCGGTTTTCCGGGAGTCCGGCGGCGGCCGGGGACGGGGGAGCGGAGTGACCCGAATGGCGACATGCGGGCCGGACGGTTCCGGGCGTGCGGTGAGCGGCGGATTACCCGGCAGGGAGTTGGGCACAACGCATGCAGACTCGCCGTGCGGGGCCCGCGGGGCGGGCGGATCTGGCGGCGTGCCCCGTTGCCGCGGGCCCGGAGTCGATTTATCGTCCCAGCACGATTCGCGTGCAAGATCACAATATGTGAAGGGGCCGCGGCCATGGTGGCGAAGAAGACCGCCGAACAGCATTCGGCGTCCGGCAGATCCACCGGCGCCGCCGCGGTGACGTCCAAGGACGTGAGCGGCAAGAAGCGTGCGGGGGCCGCGGGGGCGGCCCGGAAGACCGCGACCGGGAAGGCCGCCGCCACCGCTGCCGCCTCTGCGGACGAGGCGGTCTCCGAGAGCGTCGCCAAGAAGGCCGCGGCGAAGAAGAGCCCGGCCAAGAAGACCGCCGCCAAGAAGGCCGTCCCGGCGAAGAAGGCGGCCGAGAAGAAGAGCGCCACGCACGAGGGCAGGAGCGCGGCAGAGGCGCCCCCGGCCAGGAAGCGCCCGGCCACGGAGGGTGCCGCCGAGGCGGGCGCGACCACCGAGCGCACGGCCAAGAAGACCACGGCCAAGAAGACCACGGCCAAGAAGAGCGCTGCCAAGAAGACCACGACCAAGAAGAGCGCGGCCGAGGCGGGACCGGAGACGGACCGCACCGCCGCGAAGCGCACGAGCAAGAGCACGGGCAAGAGCAAGAAGACGGTCGCGTCCGCGGCCGAGGATGCGGCTGAGGCCGCGGAGACGACGGGAGCCACGACGGTGGTTGCGAAGAAGACTCCGGGCACGGCGACAGCAGCGAAGACGCCCACGGCGGTGCCCAAGGCACGGGCGGGCGCGGCGGAGCCGGGTGAGCTCGCGGTCCGGCCCGGCGAGGACCCCTGGACTCCGCAGGAGGTCGACGAGGCCCGCACGGAGCTGCAGAGCGAGGCGCTGCGGCTGGGCAGCGAGATCGCGTCCTCCGAGGAGGCCCTCGCCGGCCTCATGCGGGACTCCGGGGATGGCGCGGGCGACGACGACGCGGACACCGGCACGAAGAACATCACGCGGGAGCACGAGATGTCGCTCGCGGCCAACGCGCGGGAGATGCTGGAGCAGACCGAGCGCGCCCTGGAGCGCCTGGACGCGGGGACGTACGGCCTCTGCGAGAACTGCGGCAATCCGATCGGCAAGGCGCGGATGCAGGCCTTCCCGCGCGCGACGCTGTGCGTGGAGTGCAAGCAGAAGGAGGAACGGCGCTACTGAGAGCACGGCCTGGGCACCGGGGGCCGTACGGGTGTGCCGTACGCTCTCCCCAGTCAGGTACCTAGGTTGAGGGACTCACGTGGCAGAGGCGGAGCGCATCATCGGTACGCCGGACATCCCCGAGGCGGCTGGGACGGAGCCGGAGCAGTCCGGCCAGGACTCCGACGGAACGGCGGCGGGCACGCCCGGCGACGCCGCGGGTCAGGACGGGCGGCAGGGCAGGGGCAGGCGCAGGATCGCCGTGCTGTTCGTGGTGGCCGTCTTCGCGTACGCCCTGGACCTGATCAGCAAGATGCTCGTGGTGGCGAAGCTGGAGCACCACGAGCCGATCGAGCTCGTCGGGGACTGGCTGCGCCTCTCCGCCATCCGGAACGCGGGCGCCGCGTTCGGCTTCGGCGAGGCCTTCACCGTGATCTTCACCTGCATCGCGGCCGCCGTCATCGTGGTCATCGCCCGGCTCGCCCGCAAGCTGTACAGCCTGCCGTGGGCGATCGCGCTCGGCCTGCTGCTCGGCGGGGCGCTGGGCAACCTCACCGACCGCCTGTTCCGCGCGCCCGGCGTCTTCGAGGGCGCGGTGGTCGACTTCATCGCCCCGAAGGGCTTCGCGGTCTTCAACCTCGCGGACTCGGCGATCGTCTGCGGCGGCATCCTGATCGTGCTGCTCTCCTTCCGCGGCCTGGATCCGGACGGCACCGTCCACAAGGACTGATGCCGGGGCCGGTGTGACGGGCCTGTGGTGCGGGAGTGTCGGTGGCCTCCTGCATACTCAATGGGTGAGCACGATTCCCGAGATCCGAACCCTGCCCGTGCCGGACGGCCTGGAGGGCGAGCGCGTCGACGCCGCCATCTCGCGCATGTTCGGGTTCTCCCGTACGAAGGCCGCCGAGCTCGCCGCGGCGGGGAAGGTCTCGGTCGACGGCTCGGTGGTCGGCAAGTCCGAGCGGGTGCACGGCGGCGCCTGGCTGGAAGTGGAGATGCCGCAGGCGCCCGCTCCGGTGCAGGTCGTCGCCGAGCCCGTCGAGGGCATGGAGATCGTGCACGACGACGACGACATCGTCGTGATCGTCAAGCCGGTCGGCGTGGCCGCGCACCCGAGCCCCGGTTGGACCGGCACGACGGTGATCGGCGGTCTCGCGGCGGCCGGGTACCGGATCTCCACCTCTGGTGCCGCCGAGCGGCAGGGCATCGTGCACCGCCTGGACGTGGGCACGTCCGGCCTGATGGTGGTCGCCAAGTCCGAGCGCGCGTACACCTCGCTCAAGCGCCAGTTCAAGGAGCGCACGGTCGACAAGCGCTACAACGCGCTGGTGCAGGGCCACCCCGACCCGATGAGCGGCACCATCGACGCCCCGATCGGCCGCCACCCGAACCACGACTACAAGTGGGCGGTCACGGCCGAGGGCAAGCCCTCCGTCACGCACTACGACCTGATCGAGGCGTTCCGCGCGGCCTCGCTGCTCGACATCAAGCTGGAGACGGGGCGCACCCACCAGATCCGCGTGCACATGTCGGCGCACCGCCACCCCTGCGTGGGCGACCTGACGTACGGCGCGGACCCGACGCTCGCCAAGCGCCTCGGCCTCACCCGCCAGTGGCTGCACGCCGTGCGGCTCGGCTTCGAGCACCCGGGCGACGGGCAGTGGGCGGAGTTCGAGAGCGAGTATCCGGACGACCTCCAGCAGGCGCTCGACCGGGTGCGGGCGGAGAGTTCGTGAGCGGAGTGACGGTCCGGGTCGCGGAGGGCACCGACGACCTGGAGGCCTGCTTCGCGGTCCGCGAGGACGTCTTCGTCACCGAGCAGCGGGTGCCCGCCGAGCTGGAGTACGACGCGTACGACGCCGGGGCGGTGCATGTCCTGGCCGTGCGCGAGGACGGCGTCCCGCTGGGCACGGGCCGGCTCCTCACCGGCGAGGCGGCGGCCGTCAAGAACGGCGGGCAGGCCGGGGTGGGCGCGCTCGGCCGGCTCGCCGTCACGAAGTCCGCGCGCGGCCTCGGCGTCGGGGCCCTGCTGGTCGGCGCCATCGAGGACGCGGCACGCGCGCGTGGCCTGACCGCGGTGGACCTGCACGCGCAGACACACGCCCTGGGCTTCTACGAACGCCTGGGATACGAGGTGTACGGGCCGGAGTTCCCCGACGCGGGGATCCCGCACCGGGCGATGCGCAAGTCGCTGGACCGGTAGCGTCACCGAGCCTGCCGGAACACTGGGAAAGGCATCGCGAGAGGCATCGCGCGAGGCATCGTGCCACGGCGCCGCGAGCACGACTCCGAGGGGCCATTGATCCGATTATTGGCCGACGCGTGGCAGGGTTGAGGTCTTGATCGTTCAAGTCTCGACGCCGGAGGGCACACCGTGGATCAACTGGCACTGGTGCTCATCTTGCTGCTCGGAGCCGTGCTCACCGTGCCACTGGGGGACCGGCTTGGGCTGCCCGCGCCGGTCCTGATGACGCTGGCGGGGATCGGCATGGCGCTGCTCCCGTTCGTGCCCAACGTCGAGATCCCGCCCGACTTCATCCTTCCGCTGGTCCTGCCGCCGCTGCTGTACGCCTCCGTGCAGCGCACCTCGTGGCGGCAGTTCACGGCCAACATCCGCCCCATCTTCCTGCTCGCCGTCGCGCTGGTGTTCGTGACGACGGCGGCGGTCGCCGCGATGGCCAACGCCATAGTGCCGGGGCTGCCGCTCGCGGCGGCCGTGGCGCTCGGGGCGCTCGTCGCGCCGCCCGACCCCGTCGCCGCGACCGCGGTCGCCGGGTCCCTCGGACTGCCGCGCAGGCTCGTGTCGATCCTGGAGGGCGAGGGGCTCTTCAACGACGTCACGGCGATCGTGCTCTACCACGTGGCGATCGCGGCGGCGATGAGCGGAACCTTCTCCCTGCCGTCCGCCGCCGGGCTGCTCGTCCTCTCGGGCGTGGTCGCCGTCGTCGTCGGCCTGGTGCTGGGCTGGCTCACCAACAAGCTGATGGGGCTGCTCGGCGACGCCACCCTGCAGACCGGCATGACGCTCCTCGTCCCGTTCGTCAGCTATGTCCTCGCCGAGGAGCTGCTCGGCTCCGGCGTGCTCGCCGTCCTGACCACCGCGCTCTACCTCGCGGAGAACGCCGTCGACGCCGACGACGTGCTCGGGCGGATCACCGGCCAGACCTTCTGGCAGATCGTCGACACCCTGGTCACCGGCATCGCGTTCGGGCTCATCGGCCTCGAACTACACAACGTCTTCGGCATCGCCAAGGGCCACCAGTGGCAGATGTACGGGTGGGGCGCGGCGATCGTCGCGGTCGTGGTCGGCGTACGACTGCTCTGGCTGCTGCCCGCGACCTGGCTGGCCAAGCGGCTGCACAAGCGGCGGGACGTCGACGAGGAGATCCCGACCACCTGGCGCGAGACCGTCGTGATGTGGTGGGCGGGGATGCGGGGCGTGGCCTCCGTGGCGCTGGCGCTCGCCATTCCGCTCAAGACGGACGACGGCACTCCGTTCCCCGCCCGCGACGAGATCATCTTCATCGCGTTCTGCGTGATCATGGCGACCCTCGTCGTCCAGGGGCTCACCCTGCCCTGGCTGGTGCGCAAGCTCAACGTACGCGCCGACGCCGACGCGGAGCGCGAGCTGGAGCGCACGCTCGCGCTGCGCGCCGCCAAGGCCGCCAAGCGGCGCCTCAAGGAGATCGAGGACGTCGAGGAGCTGCCCGACGACCTGTCCGAGCGGCTGCACCGCGGCGCCCTCGACATCGGCGCCAGGATCAGCCCCGACCTGCTCGACGACGAGCGGCGCGCCCGGTACGCCAAGCGCGTCGACCGGCTGAAGGCCGTCCAGCGCATCCAGCGCGACATGATGTCGGCCGCGCGCCACGAGGTGCTCGCGGCGCGCAGCGAACCCGGCGCCGACCCCGAGGTCGTCGACCGGGTCCTGCGCCACCTCGACGTACGCAGCCTGCGGTGACCGGCGCGCGGACCGGTGTCAGCCCCGGCCCGTGCGCGGCGCTTGGGGCGGGAACGGCTCGCGCCTGCGGTGGCCGTTGGCCGCCGGCGGTTCGATGGGCTCGACGGCCGAGACGGTGGTGACCCGCGGCAGCGCGTAGGAGTGGTGCTCGGTGAGCCAGCGGACCAGCTGCTCGCGCACCGTGACCCGCACCGTCCATATGTCGTCCGCGTCCTTGGCGGTGACCAGGGCGCGGACCTGGATGGTGCTCGTCGTGGTGTCCGTGACCGCGAGGCCCCAGTCCCTGCCGTCCCACGCCGCGCAGTCGCGCAGGACGTCGTGGAGCTTCTCGCGCATCAGGTTGATCGGCGCCGAGTGGTCCAGCTGGAAGAAGACGGTGCCGGTCATCTCGGAGCTGCCCCGCGACCAGTTCTCGAAGGGCTTCGACGTGAAGTACGAGACCGGCATGGTGATCCGGCGCTCGTCCCAGGTGCGGACGGTCAGGAAGGTCAGGGTGATCTCGTCGACCGTGCCCCACTCGCCGTCCACCACCACCGTGTCCCCGAGCCGCACCATGTCGCCGAAGGCGATCTGCAGCCCCGCGAAGAGGTTGCCGAGGGTGGACTGCGCGGCGACACCGGCGACGATGCCGAGGATGCCCGCGGAGGCGAGCAGCGAGGCGCCCGCCGCCTGCATGGCGGGGAAGGTGAGCAGCATCGCGGCGACGGCCACGACGCCGACGATCGCGGTGACCACGCGCTGGATGAGGGTCACCTGCGTACGCACCCGGCGCACCCTGGCCGGGTCGCGGTGCATGGCGGCGTAGCGCGCGTACGACGACTCGACGACGGCCGCCGCGATCCGCACGATCAGCCAGGCCGTGGAGCCGATCAGGACGAGGGTGAGGGCCCGGCCGATCAGCATCGAGTGGTCCTTGGTGAGCTTGGCCTCACCGTAGGACCCTCTCAGCAGCGCGGTGCACAGGACGACTTGCAGGGGGACGCGGCCACGGCGCAGCAGGCCCCACAGCGGGGTGTCGTGGCGCCGCTCGTCGGCCCGGCGCAACAGCACGTCGACCATCCAGCCGACGACCAGCGTGAGCACGACCGAGCCGCCGATCACGATCAACGGACGCAGTACGTTCTCCATGCCTCCGAGAGTAGGGGTACCGGCCAAATGGCACGATGGCCCCATGAACATCATGCTTTTCCACTCGACGTACGGGCAGCGGCCCGCGGTGCACGCGGCGGCCGACCGGCTGCGCGCCGCGGGGCACGAGGTCTGGACCCCTGACCTCTTCGAGGGCCGCGTGTTCGACGACGTCGAGGAAGGAAGGGCCTTCCAGGAGGAGCTCGGCAAGGACGAGCTCCTGAAGCGGGCGATCCTCGCCGCCGCGCCCTACTCGGAGCGTGGCCTCGTCTACGCCGGTTTCGCGCTCGGCGCCGCCACCGCCCAGACCCTCGCCCTCGGCGACGCGAAGGCGCGCGGGCTGCTGCTCCTGCACGGCACCTCCGACATCGCGGAGAACGCGTCCGTGGACGACCTGCCGGTGCAGCTGCACGTCGCCGAGCCCGACCCGTTCGAGTCCGACGACTGGCTGAGCGCCTGGTACCTGCGGATGGGCCGGGCGGGGGCCGATGTGGAGGTCTACCGCTACGCGGGCGCCGGGCACCTCTACACCGACCCGGACCTGGACGACTACGACGCCGAGGCCGCGGAGACGACGTGGCGCACGGCGCTCGGCTTCCTGGAGACGCTCTGACCGTCGCCGCGTATCAGCGCACCGGCGCGTCCACCCGCTCGACCTTCTGCGTGCCGCTGAGGGTGCGGTACGAGCGGAGCCAGGCCGAGGTCGCCCCGGGGTCGGTCCGGTCGGAGACGGCGTAGTAGTCCATCTGCGAGCGCTCGGCGGTGACGTCGAGCACTCCGTAGCCGTGCGCGTCCATGTCCAGCCACTTCACATGGCGGTTGGCGGCCCTGATGGCGCCCGCGGCCACCAGGGAGACCGTGTGCGGGGCGACGTGGAGCATGTCGTCGATGTTGTCGGAGCTCACCGAGGTGACCACGAACTCCGTGGCGGCGGAGGCCGAGAGCGGGTAGGTGGCCGCCTTGACCGGTACGTCGTTCGCCCAGGCCATGTGGATGTCACCGGTCAGGAAGACGGTGTTCCGGATCTTCCGGTCGCGCAGGTGGGCGATGAGTTCCTTGCGGTCGTCCGGGTAGCCGTCCCACTGGTCGGTGTTGACGGCGAGGCCCTCCTTGGGCAGGCCGAGCAGCTCGGCGAGGGGTTGGAGGAGGTGGGCCGGCAGCGAGCCGAAGGCGACAGGGGAGATCATCACCGAGGTGCCGACCAGTTTCCAGGCCGCGTCCGATGAGGCCAGGCCCGCCTTCAGCCAGTCGAGCTGGGCCCGCCCCGTGATCGAGCGGTCCGGGTCGTCGACCGCGCCGCTGCCGAATCCGGCCTGCTCGGAGCGGAAGGACCGCAGGTCGAGCAGGTGCAGGTCGGCGAGGCTGCCGTAGCGGACGCGGCGGTAGACGGTGCCCTCGGTGGAGGGGCGCACCGGCATCCACTCGAAGTACGCCTGCTTCGCCGCGGCCATGCGCCCGGCCCAGCCGCCCTCCGTCTCCGGGGAGTGGTTCACCGCCCCGCCCGACCAGGCGTTGTCGGCGAACTCGTGGTCGTCCCAGATCGCGATGACCGGATGCGCGGCGTGCATCGCCTGCGCGTCGGGGTCGGTCTTGTGGGCGCCGTGCCGGGTGCGGTAGTCGGCGAGCGTGGTGATCTCGTGCCGCGGCTCGTGCGGACGTACGACGTACTCGGCGGACGGGTACTCGCCGCTCCTGTACTCGTAGATGTAGTCGCCGAGGTGCAGGACGGCGTCGAGTTCGGAGCGGGCCGCGAGATGGCGGTACGCGGAGAAGTACCCCGCCTCCCAGTTGGCGCAGGAGACCACTCCGAAGCGGACGCCGGGCGCCGCGGCGTCGTGGGCGGGGGCGGTACGGGTGCGGCCCACGGGTGAGTGGACCGGGGATCCGCCGCCCGCGGAGAAGCGGTAGTAATAGGTGGTCGCCTGGCGCAGGCCCCTTACATCGGCCTTGACCGTGTGGTCGCCGGCGGCCCGTGCGGTGGTGCTGCCGCGTCCGACGATCCGGGTGAACCCCTTGTCCTCGGCCATCTCCCAGCTCACCTCGGTGTCGGGACCCTTGCCGGATCCCGGCACGGCCTCGGCGGTGGGCGTCACGCGGGTCCAGAGCAGGACACCGTCGGGCAGCGGATCTCCCGAGGCGACGCCGTGGTGGAAGGCGGGGCCGTCGGCGGCGTGCGCGGGTATGGAGGTGAGCGGTGCGGCGAGGGCGGCGCCTGCGGCTGCGGCCTTGACGACCGTACGGCGGCTCGGGGCAGGGGAGTTGAGCGACGAATGAAGATCGTTTTGACTGGTCACGGATGATGACGATACGGACCGGTCATCGCGCGAGGGGGACGAACTCCTGAAGTTCGCCCCCCTCTTGAGTGCTGTTCAGTCCGCTACTTCGTGACGCCCGCCTTCTTCAGGGCGGCCTTCCACGCGTCGGGGTTCTTCGGCGTCTCGACCACCTTCCCGTTGATCTTGATGGTCGGGGTGGACTCCACGCCCTTGGCCGCCTGGAAGGAGTCGCTCATCGTGAGGGCCCAGCGGTCGAAGGTCCCCTTCTCGACGGCGCTCTTGAACTTGTCGTTGTTCTTGAGGGCGTCCACGGTGTTCGCCACCTTGATCAGGTACGTGTCGTCGGCGAAGTCGTCGGCGCTCTCCTGGGGGTGGTACTTCGCCGAGTACAGGGCGCTCTTGTACTCCAGGAACGCGTCGGGGCTGACGTCCAGGGCGGCGCCGAGCGCGCTGAGGGCGTTCTTCGACCCGACGCCCGAGAGGTTGTTGTCGAGGAACGTCCCGATGGTGAAGTTCAGCTTGTAGTCGCCGTCCTTCATGCCCTTGTCGATCGCGGAGCCGATGGACTGCTCCATGGCCGCGCAACCGGGGCAGCGCGGGTCCTCGTACAGGTGGACCGTGTTCTTCGTGCCGGACTTGCCGATCGTGACCGTCGTGCCGTCCTCGCCCGAGGTGTTCGCGGGCTTGACCAGCTTCTTGTCCTTGGCCTCTTCCCAGTAACCCGGCTTGTTGGACTGCATGACGGCGTAACCGACACCGCCGGCTATCGCGAGGACACCGACGATGGAGACACCGACGATGACGGCGCGCTTGCGCTTCTCCCGCTTGCGCTCGGCCTCCTGCTGGGCGCGGATGCGCTCGCGGGCGGCGGACTTGGCGGCCTGGCTGTTGCGCTTGCTCATGATCGTTCTCTCCGTGTACGTGACTGCGTGGGGTGGCTGTGCTCAGGCGTGGACGGCCGGGCAGGGCGGTCCACGCCTCCCCACGAAGTGCACGAGCAGCCGCGTGCGCGCCGCCGGCAGGACCCGGCGGCCGGGGCGCGGCAGGCGGCGTACGGGCGGCCGGGACGTGGTGACCGCGGCGACCGCGATCAGCAGGGGCCGGAACGTGGCGGCGGCGACCGCGCGCAGCAGCTGGGCGAGGGCCCGCTCGCCGCGCCGCAGCCAGGCCGCCGCGACGAGGCCCACGCCGATGTGCGCCCCGAGTAGCAGCCAGGCGGCGCCGGGGTCCACGTCGGCGAGGAGCGCGGCGGCGTCGTGCCCCTCCGCGGTCATGCGGGACAGCGGGGTCCCGACGGGCGTCCCGCCGCACAGCACGTCGAGGCCGACGGAGCGCAGCGGGCCCGCGACGGGACCGCCGGCCTCCCCGTAGCAGACGTGCTGTCCCGCGGTGAACACCGTGTCGGCGGCCAGCTCAAGGGGGATCAGCAGGGCGGCGATCCGGCCGTAGCCGCGCTCGCGCCCCGCCGTCGCGTACGCGACGGCGAAGACGGCGGCGGCGATCCCCGCGACGGTGGCCGGCGGCAGGGGGGCACGGGACAGCAGCACGTGCGACGCGGCGGAGAGCGTCACGACGAGTGCCGTGAAGAGCGCCGCGCGCACGGCTCTGAGCTGGATCCCGGACATGTCCATCGTCCAGGAGTGTGCCATGTCTTCCTGTGGGGGCTCCTTAAAGGTGCCTTTGAATCGCCCCGGGGCGGCCGGAGGGCTACAGGCCCGGAATACGGCCGTTGCGGAAGAGGTCGACGAAGATCTGGTGGTCCTCACGCGCGCGCGCTCCGTAGAGGTGCGCGAAGTCCACGAGCAGCTCACCGAAACCGGCCTCGTCGGCCGCGATGGCGGCGTCGATGGCGCGCTCCGTGGAGAACGGCACCAGCTCCGAGTGGCCGCTCTCGTCGTCCGCGGCGGCGTGCATCGTGGCGGTGGCGCGGCCCAGGTCGGCGACGACCGACGCGATCTCGTCCAGGTCGTCGATGTCCGACCAGTCCAGGTCCACCGCGTACGGCGAGACCTCGGCGACCAGCTGTCCCGCGCCGTTCAGCTCGGTCCAGCCGAGCCACGGGTCGGCGTGCGCCTGCAGTGCGCGCTGCGAGATGACCGTGCGGTGGCCCTCGTGCTGGAAGTAGCCGCGGACGGCGGGGTCCGTGATGTGGCGCGAGACGGCGGGCGTCTGCGCCTGCTTGAGGTAGATCACGACGTCGTTCTCCAGGGCGTCGCTGTTGCCCTCGAGGAGGATGTTGTACGAGGGCAGGCCCGCGGAGCCGATGCCGATGCCGCGGCGGCCGACGACGTCCTTCACGCGGTAGGAGTCGGGGCGGGTGAGCGAGGACTCCGGGAGCGTCTCCAGATAGCCGTCGAAGGCGGCGAGCACCTTGTACCGCGTGGCGGCGTCGAGCTCGATGGAGCCGCCGCCCGGCGCGAAACGGCGCTCGAAGTCGCGGATCTCCGTCATCGAGTCGAGCAGGCCGAAGCGGGTCAGGGAGCGGGCGTCGCGCAGCGCGTCCAGGAGGGGGCCCTGGGCGGTGTCCAGGGTGAAGGGCGGCACCTCGTCGCTCTTGGCGCCGGTGGCCAGGTCGTGGATGCGCGCGCGGTAGGCCGCGGCGTAGACCCGCACCAGCTCGGTGATCTGCTCGTCGCTGAGCGCCTTGGAGTAGCCGATCAGGGCCACGGAGGCGGCGAAGCGCTTCAGGTCCCAGGTGAAGGGGCCGACGTACGCCTCGTCGAAGTCGTTCACGTTGAAGATCAGGCGGCCCTGGGCGTCCATGTACGTGCCGAAGTTCTCGGCGTGCAGGTCGCCGTGGATCCACACCCGGCCCGTACGGTCGTCGAGGTAGGGGCCGCCGTGCTGCTCGCGCTCCAGGTCGGCGTAGAACAGGCAGGCCGTGCCGCGGTAGAAGGCGAAGGCGGAGGAGGCCATCTTCCGGAACTTCACCCGGAACGCGGCGGGGTCCGCGGCAAGCAGCTCGCCGAACGCCGTGCCGAAGACGGCGAGGATCTCCTCGCCGCGCTGCTCAGCCGTGGGCTGCGGGACCGACATCGCTGGGTGCCTCCTGGTGCGGGGTGGTGCGTGACATGGGGGCGGACGCGCCGCCCCCTGGGGACGGCTGTTCCGTCCCTTCCAACGCTCGACCGTACCCCCGAGTGCCCGTCGGCTGTCAGTGCGCGGGATTAGACTTCGGCGCTGTCCCCCCAGACTGCCCGCAGCCTGTCACCCCTCGTTCGCCGGAGGCCTTCAACCGTGACCAAGCCGCCCTTCACGCACCTGCACGTGCACACCCAGTACTCGCTGCTTGACGGTGCCGCGCGGCTCAAGGACATGTTCGCCGCGTGCAATGAGATGGGCATGACGCACATCGCGATGTCCGACCACGGCAACCTCCACGGTGCGTACGACTTCTTCCACTCGGCGCAGAAGGCGGGCGTCACGCCGATCATCGGGATCGAGGCGTACGTGGCACCGGAGTCGCGGCGCAACAAGCGGAAGATCCAGTGGGGCCAGCCGCACCAGAAGCGCGATGACGTCTCCGGTTCGGGTGGTTACACCCACAAAACGATCTGGGCGGCGAACCAGAAGGGCCTGCACAACCTCTTCAAGCTCTCCTCGGACGCCTACGCCGAGGGCTGGCTGCAGAAGTGGCCCCGGATGGACAAGGAGACCATCTCCCAGTGGTCGGAGGGGCTGATCGCCTCCACCGGCTGCCCCTCGGGCGAGCTGCAGACGCGGCTGCGCCTCGGCCAGTTCGACGAGGCCCTGAAGTCGGCCGCCGAGTACCAGGAGATCTTCGGCAAGGACCGGTACTTCCTGGAGCTGATGGACCACGGCATCGAGATCGAGCGCCGGGTCCGTGACGGCCTCCTGGAGATCGGCAAGAAGCTGGGCATCCCGCCCCTGGTGACCAACGACTCGCACTACACGTACGCGCACGAGTCGACCGCGCACGACGCCCTGCTCTGCATCCAGACCGGCAAGAACCTCTCGGACCCCGACCGCTTCCGCTTCGACGGCACGGGGTACTACCTGAAGTCGACGGAGGAGATGTACGCCATCGACTCCTCGGACGCGTGGCAGGAGGGCTGCCGCAACACGCTCCTGGTCGCCGAGCAGATCGACACCACGGGGATGTTCGAGAAGCGCGACCTGATGCCGAAGTTCGACATCCCCGAGGGCTTCACCGAGGTCACCTGGTTCCAGGAGGAAGTCCGGCGCGGCATGGCGCGGCGCTACCCGGGCGGTGTCCCCGAGGACCGGCAGAAGCAGGCCGAGTACGAGATGGACATCATCATCCAGATGGGGTTCCCGGGGTACTTCCTTGTCGTCGCCGACTTCATCATGTGGGCCAAGAACAACGGCATCGCGGTCGGCCCCGGCCGTGGCTCCGCGGCCGGTTCGATCGTCGCGTACGCCATGGGCATCACCGACCTCGACCCGATCACGCACGGCCTGATCTTCGAGCGGTTCCTCAATCCCGAGCGCGTCTCCATGCCCGATGTCGACATCGACTTCGACGAGCGCAGGCGCGTCGAGGTGATCAGGTACGTGACCGAGAAGTACGGCGCCGACAAGGTCGCCATGATCGGCACGTACGGCAAGATCAAGGCGAAGAACGCCATCAAGGACTCCGCGCGCGTGCTCGGATATCCGTACGCGATGGGCGACCGCCTCACCAAGGCCATGCCCGCCGACGTCCTCGGCAAGGGCATCGACCTCTCCGGCATCACCGACCCCAAGCACCCGCGCTACAGCGAGGCGGGCGAGATCCGGGGGATGTACGAGAACGAACCGGACGTGAAGAAGGTCATCGACACCGCCAAGGGCGTCGAGGGCCTGGTCCGGCAGATGGGTGTGCACGCGGCCGGCGTGATCATGTCCAGCGAGCCGATCGTCGACCACGCCCCGCTCTGGACGCGGCACACCGACGGCGTGACGATCACGCAGTGGGACTACCCCCAGTGCGAGTCGCTCGGCCTGCTCAAGATGGACTTCCTGGGCCTGCGCAACCTCACCATCATGGACGACGCCGTCAAGATGGTGCGCAACGACAAGGGCATCGACCTGGAGATGCTCTCGCTCCCGCTCGACGACCCGAAGACCTTCGAACTGCTCTGCCGCGGTGAGACCCTCGGCGTCTTCCAGTTCGACGGCGGCCCGATGCGCTCGCTGCTCCGCCAGATGCAGCCCGACAACTTCGAGGACATTTCCGCCGTCTCGGCCCTGTACCGGCCGGGCCCGATGGGCATGAACTCGCACATCAACTACGCCGAGCGCAAGAACGGCCGCCAGGAGATCACGCCGATCCACCCGGAGCTCGAAGAGCCCCTGAAGGAGACGCTGGGCCTCACCTACGGCCTCATCGTGTACCAGGAGCAGGTGCAGAAGGCCGCGCAGATCATCGCGGGCTACTCACTCGGCGAAGCCGACATCCTGCGCCGCGTGATGGGCAAGAAGAAGCCCGAGGAGCTGGAGAAGAACTTCGTCCTCTTCCAGGCGGGCGCCCGGAAGAACGGCTACTCGGACGCCGCGATCCAGGCCCTGTGGGACGTCCTGGTCCCGTTCGCCGGATACGCGTTCAACAAGGCGCACTCCTCCGCGTACGGCCTCGTCACCTACTGGACCGCCTACCTGAAGGCGAACTACCCGGCCGAGTACATGGCCGCGCTGCTCACCTCGGTCAAGGACGACAAGGACAAGTCGGCCGTCTATCTGAACGAGTGCCGCCGCATGGGCATCAAGGTCCTCCCGCCGAACGTGAACGAGTCGGTGCACAACTTCGCCGCCCAGGGCGACGACGTGATCCTCTTCGGCCTGGAAGCCGTGCGCAACGTCGGCACGAACGTGGTGGACTCGATCATCCGCTCACGCAAGGCGAAGGGGAAGTTCACCTCCTTCCCCGACTACCTCGACAAGGTCGAGGCCACCGCCTGCAACAAGCGCACCACGGAATCGCTCATCAAGGCCGGCGCCTTCGACACGATGGGGCACACCCGCAAGGGCCTCACCGCGCAGTACGAGCCGATGATCGACAACGTCGTCGCGGTCAAGCGCAAGGAGGCCGAGGGGCAGTTCGACCTCTTCGGGGGGATGGGCGACGAGTCCGCCGGCGACGAGCCGGGCTTCGGGCTCGACGTGGAGTTCTCCGAGGACGAGTGGGAGAAGACGTACCTGCTCGCCCAGGAACGGGAGATGCTCGGCCTGTACGTCTCCGACCATCCGCTGTTCGGCCTTGAGCACGTGCTCTCCGACAAGGCGGACGCGGGCATCGGGCAGCTCACCGGTGGTGACTTCTCCGACGGGTCCGTCGTCACCATCGGCGGCATCATCTCCGGCCTCCAGCGCAAGATGACCAAGCAGGGCAACGCCTGGGCGATCGCCACCGTCGAGGACTTGGCCGGCTCCATCGAGTGCATGTTCTTCCCGGCGACGTACCAGCTGGTGTCGACCCAACTGGTCGAGGACGCCGTGGTGTTCGTCAAGGGACGCCTCGACAAGCGCGAGGACGTGCCGCGCCTCGTCGCGATGGAGCTCCAGGTCCCCGACCTGTCGAACGCGGGCGCCAACGCGCCGGTGGTGATCACCATCCCGACCGTCAAGGTGAGCCCGCCGATGGTCACCCGGCTCGGCGAGGTCCTCAGCCACCACCGGGGCAACAGCGAGGTGCGGATCAAGCTCCAGGGGGCGCAGAAGACCACCGTGCTGCGGCTCGACCGGCACCGCGTGAAGCCGGACCCGGCGCTCTTCGGCGATCTCAAGGTGCTGCTCGGCCCGTCCTGCCTCACGGGGTGAGGGGCCCGCGGACCGGTCCGCACGTGCCGCACGTGCCCGGCAGGACCGCACGCGCCCGGCAGGCCAAAGACAGACTCTGAGAGCCTGTGTCATGAGGGGCGCATCCGTCACCGGGTGCGCCCCTCATGTGTGCCTCAATACGCGTCAGTTGCCTCAGTTGTGACCGAAGCGACGCTGGTGCTTACGGGCAACATCCGCCGGGCTGCCCTGGGCCTGCGACTGCAAAGGCGACTGGGCCTCCGTGGCGGTCGACTTGGCCTGCTCCTGCGCCTGCTCGGCCTGCGAGGCGCGGTCCTGCTGGCTGCCCTGTCTGCGGTTCTTGTTCTTGGCCATAGTGATCTTCCTCCTGAAGGGGATCTGGGGGCCAGGTTGCGACCAGATTCACATATGGCAACAAAGTGCGCATTTCGGGGAATTACCGTGCGTCATAAGGCCCGTCGGGGAGCGAACCGCCGATGCGCCACGCCGAAGATCCAGTTCCGGCCGTTAACCTTCGCCGGGTCGGGCAGACTCGAAGGGAACCCGACGCGGACCCGCACCCCTGATTTGGTTGCCCTTACAGGGTGTCTTCGCGGGTCTTCGAGGGAACGTCCAGAGACCTCCGGGCACTGTTCTGGAACCACCAGGCACGTCGCACTGTTCTGGAACCTCCGGGCACGCCAGGGAACCTCCAGGGAAAGAGGGTGGACCGCGTGGATCGCTGCATCGTCCTGGTGGACGCCGGGTATCTGCTGGGTGCCGCCGCGAGCCTCCTCGCCGGCGAGCCGTCCAGGTCACGGATCACCGTCGACCACACCGCCCTCATCCTTGGCCTGCGCGAGCGCGCGGAAGCGGACACCGAGCGCCCCCTGCTGCGCATCTACTGGTTCGACGGCGCCCCCGACCGGGTGCCGCAGCCCGAGCACCGGCGGCTGCGCGTCATGCCGCGCGTGACGGTCCGGCTCGGCGCCCTGACCCGCAGCGACGGACGGTGGGCGCAGAAGGGCGTGGACGCCGCGATGCACGCGGAGCTCACCGAGCTGGCCCGCAACCGCGCCTGCTCCGACGTGGTGCTCGTCACCGGCGACGGCGATCTGCTGCCCGGCATGATGGCCGCCAAGGAGCACGGCGTCGCCGTCCACCTCTGGGCCGTGCAGGCCGCCGACGGCGACTACAACCAGTCCGAGGACCTGGTCGCCGAGGCCGACGAGCGCCGCGTGCTCGACCGGGCCTGGATCACCGAGGCCGTCCGCCCCAAGGAGCTCACCGGCAGCTGCGCGCCGCCGCCCGTGCCGCGCCCCGAGATCGCCGCGATCCTCTCCGCGCCGCTGCCGGAGTCCGCGCTCGCCGCCGCCGCGCAGCACGCCGAGGCGGAAGGCCCCGAACGGCACGCCGAACCCGCCGCCAACGGGCGGCAGGACGGCGAGCACCGCATCTCCGCGGCGGCCGCCAAGGGCGTGCCCACCCCCAAGGACCTGGCCGCGCTGCGCGGCCCCGGCACCCAGGCCGCCCAGCCCCCCGCCAACGCGACGCTGCGCTGGTCCTCCGACAAGGGCTGGGTCGAGCGCCCCGGGGGCGCGGCCGAGGGCCCCGAGGCCGCCGCCCTGCCGACCCTGGCCCAGCTGACGACGGCCGAGCAGCGCTGGGCCGACCGCGAGGAGGACATCACCACCGTCGGCGGCGACCCCTTCGAGGTCGGACAGGTGTTCGCGCGGCGCTGGATGTCGCGCCTCCCCGAACAGCACAACCTGCAGAAGCTGTCGACGATGTACCCCCGCATCCCGCACCGCGTCGACGGGGAACTGCTCCGCTACGCGGCACGCTTCGGCCTCCTCGCCCACAAGGACGACCAGATCGACGAGCACGACCGTTACGCGATCAGGGCCGGTTTCTGGCGCGAGGTCGACTCGCGGACGGCCGCCGAGCACGCGCCCGCCGGGGACCGTGCCGGTGACTGACACGGGGCGTACGGGGCGCCCCGGACGTCGCGCGTGCCCGCCGACCCCGTAGGCTCGTCCTTCGTGAGTACGCGCCCCGCACCGGCAGTCCGACAGGGACTCCGTCAGGAACACGGCAACGACGCCGTCTGCGCGGTGCGCGACCTGGTGAAGACCTATCCGGCCGCCCGCGCCCGGCGCGGCAGGCCCGCGACCCCCGAGGTCCGCGCCACCGACGGCATCGGCCTGACGGTCGAACGCGGCGAGATCTTCGGCCTGCTCGGCCCCAACGGCGCCGGCAAGTCCACCCTCGTACGCCAGCTGACCGGCCTGATGCGGCCCGACAGCGGCAGCGTCGAGATCCTCGGCCACGACATCGTGCGCCACCCCGAGCGGGCCGCCCGCATCCTCGCCTACCTGGGCCAGGAGTCCACCGCCCTCGACGAGCTGACCGTGTCGCTCGCCGTCGAGACGACGGCACGGCTGCGCGGGCTCGAACTGCCGCAGGCGCGGGCCGAGCGGGACGCCGTACTTGAGGAGCTCGACCTCACGGCGCTGGCGTCGCGGCCGCTGAAGAAGCTCTCCGGCGGGCAGCGACGGCTCGCCTGCTTCGCCACCGCCCTGGTGGGTGAGCGCCCGCTGCTCGTCCTCGACGAGCCGACCACCGGCATGGACCCCGTCGCGCGGCGCGCCGTCTGGGCGGCGATCGACCGGCGCAGGGCCGAGCGCGGGACGACGGTCGTGCTGGTCACCCACAACGTCATCGAGGCCGAGACCGTCCTCGACCGGGTCGCCGTGCTCGACCGGGGCAAGGTCATCGCCTGCGACAGCCCGGCCGGGCTGAAGGAGCAGGTCGCGGACGAGGTCAGGGTGGAGCTGGTGTGGCGGGAGCGGGCGCCGCTGCACGTCCCCGAGGTGGCCGCGCTGCGCTCCCTCGCCGTCGAGTCGGGCCGGCGCTGGTCCCTGCGCCTCGCGCCCGACGCGGCGCGGGCCGCGGTGGCGGCGGTCACCGGCGGGGCCGCGTTCGCCGCGCTCGACGACTTCACGCTGGCCACGCCCAGCCTGGAGGACGTCTACCTCGCGCTGGGCGGAAGCGGGCGGGGGCTGGTGAAGGCATGACTCTTCGTGCGACTTCCGTCCACCGGGCACCGAGCGGCGGGCGAACAGACAGCTGTCCGATCAGTCCGATCAGGAGGGGCATTCGGTGAGTGCGGTTCCCTTGGAGGCCGCCGTGCGGGCCGGCACCACCCGTGCGGAGCAGGAGGCCGGCGGGCCCGCGCCCCTCGGCCCCCCGGCCCGGCTGTTCCCGGCGCTCTGTGCCGTGTACCGGGCCCAGCTGTCCCGGGCCCGGGTCGCCCGGATCCCGCTGCTGTTCGTGGCGACCTTCCAGTCCGTCGGGATCATGATCCTGATGCGCGGCGTCGTCGACGGGGGTGGTGAGGCGCGGGCCGTGGTCGCAGGATCATCCGTGCTCGTCGTCGCGTTCGTCGCGCTCAACCTGCTCGCGCAGTACTTCGGGCAGCTCCGCTCCGACGGCGGCCTCGACCACTACGCCACACTGCCCGTGCCGCCCGCCGCCGTGGTCCTCGGGGCGGCGGCCGCGTACGCCTCCTTCACGGTGCCCGGCACCTTCGTCACGGCGATCGTCGGCTGCGGGCTCTTCGGCCTGCCGCTCACCCACCTGTGGGTGCTCGTCGCGGTGATCCCGCTCGCCGGCGCCGCCCTCGCGGGGCTCGGCGCGGCCCTCGGCCTGCTCGCGCCGCGGCCGGAACTGGCCACGCTCCTCGGCCAGATGGGCATGTCGGCGGCGCTGCTGCTCGGGGTGCTTCCGGCCGACCGGATGCCCGCGCCGCTGCAGTGGGCGAGGGACCTGCTGCCCTCGACGTACGGCGTGGAGGCCTTCGCCCGTACGTTCGGTCCGGATCCGGACTGGGCCGTGGTCGCTCTCGACCTGGCGGTCTGCGCGGGCGTCGGCGTGGTCTCGCTCGCCGTCGCCACCTGGGCCTTCCGCCGGGCAGCCGTCCGATGACGCGCCGCACAGGGAGTGCTGGCACGATGTGAGGGTGACCGCACCGCTGACACCCTCACAACCGCCGCACGACCACACCCCGCATGACAGGACCGCGCACGACCGGAGCCCGTACGACCCCTGGCAGGCAGCCGCGCAGCCGCCGGGAGCGACGTCCGCGCACGGTCCTCACGGATACGAGGAGGACGGTCCCGGCATGAAGAGCGAAGTGCGGCAGGCCGCGGTGATCCTGGTCGTGGTGGCCGTCAGCGGCCTGCTGCTCGGGGCGCTGTGGACATGGCTGGCGCCGCGGGTGCCGCTCATCTCCGACGGCAGGGCGGTGTACCTCAGGGACACCGAGGGCGAGCAGGCGATAGGCGTGGACGGAACGTTCACACTGCTGGCGCTCGGCTTCGGCGTCGTCTGCGGCGTCGTCGTGTTCCTGCTGCGCAAGCGCGGCGGCATCCCGCTCGTCGTCGGGCTCGGGCTCGGCAGCCTGCTCGGCGCGCTGCTCGCGTGGCGGGTCGGCATCTGGCTCGGTCCCGAGACGGACGTCGTGGCGCACGCCAAGTCACTCGGCAAGGGCGTCGTCTTCGACGCGCCGCTCGAACTGAAGGCCAAGGGGACACTCCTGGCCTGGCCGGTGGCGGCCCTTGCCGTGCACCTCGGCCTCACCGCGCTGTTCGGTCCGCGGGACCCCGAGCCGTATCCGGCGCCCTACGACGGACAGCACTACGTGGGGCCCCGCGGCGGCCGTCCCGAGGGCATGAACCCCTAGCCGGTGTCCAGCCCCTAGGCGGGACGCTTCCCGTGGTTGGCCTTGCGCTTCTTCGCCCGCCACTTCCGCATGCGCGTCTTCTTCGACATGCCCTCGGTACTAGTCCCGTGCGGGGCAGGTGTCGAGGGCGCTTTCACGTCGCCGTGGGCGCCCGGCCCTACGCCCGGCCGATCGGCGCGAGCACCGCGCCGGTCAGCTCCGCCAGGTCGCCCGGTGCCAGCTCCACCTCCAGGCCGCGGCGGCCCGCCGAGACGCAGATCGTGGCGTGCGCCGACGCCGAGTCGTCCAGGACCGTGCGCAGCCGCTTGCGCTGGCCGAGCGGGGAGATGCCGCCCAGCACGTACCCCGTCGTGCGCTCGGCGGCCACCGGGTCGGCCAGCACGGCACGCTTGCCGGACACCGCGGCGGCCAGCGCCTTCAGGTCCAGGGAACCGGCCACCGGGACGACGGCCACGGTGAGCTCGCCGTCGACCTCGGCGACCAGCGTCTTGAAGACCCGGTCGGGGGAGACGCCCATGGCCTCGGCGGCCTCCTCGCCGTACGAGGGGTGGGCGGGGTCGTGCTCGTAGGCGTGGACGGTGAAGTCGGTGCCCGCGGCGGTGAGCGCCACCGTCGCCGGGGTGCCGCCGGACTGCTGCTTCTTCTGCTTCTTCGCCAAGGTGCTCGCGCCTCGTGCCTTGTGTTCGGATGCGGGCCTACGTACGTACGTGCGTCAGTTCAGGCTGGTCGTCCCGCGCGTGAGGTCCGTCGCGGGCAGCGACGGCAGGTTCCGGATGATCGCGGTCTCGGAGCGCAGCAGTCCCAGCTCGTCCCGCAGCCGCGATGCGGCGTCCGGGGCCTCGAGGAGCCGCTGCTTGGTGCCGGTGTCCAGGACGGCCGCCGCGGCGACCAGGTACGACACGACGGACGGGTCGTCGGGCAGCTCCGCGCCGGTCGACAGCGAGCGCTCCCGCGCCCCGGCCAGCCGCTTCTGGTAGGAGCGGAAGGCCCGCAGCACCCCGTCGGCCAGCGCGCCCGCGCCGTCGCCGAGCTCGTCGGGCACCTCCTCGACCTCGGCGGTGAGGAACGCGCCCGAGGCGTCGACCGAGTGGATCCGGACCCGCGTGGTGCCGGTCGCGAGGACCTCGAAGCCGCCGTCGGCGCGCTCCCTGATGGTCGCCGCGTCCGCGACGCAGCCCATGGTGTGGAAGGCCTTGAGCGGTTCTTCGCCGAAGCCCGCGGCCGGGCCGTGGTCGGGCAGCGCCGTCGGATCGGGGAGGCCGGGCGCGCTCGGCGCCACCTCCAGGCCGTCGCGGATCGCGACGACGGCGAATTGACGCTGGTCCTCCTCGGAGGTCTTGAGCAGCTCGCGCATCATGGCGCGATATCGCTCCTCGAAGACGTTCAGCGGCAGCACGAGGCCGGGAAACAGCACCGAGTTGAGCGGAAAGAGCGGAAGCCGGGTGGTCACGACCGGCAAGCCTAATGCTCGCCGGAGCGGTGCGGTCCGCGCGGAGTGCGCAGCGGCGTCATCGACGCCACTTCGATGCGTACGCCGTCGCGCAGCTCCAGGAACTGGGCGAGCGGGTCGTCGGCCATCCGGTCCCAGGGAAAGGACGTCGCGTACGGCCCGATCAGGCGCAGCTGCTCCAGGGCGTCGTCCCAGCGCTCCAGGCGGACCAGGACGTACACCAGGAGGTTGCGGACCTCGGCGGGCCAGGGGTCCCCGGCCGCGTACTCCCGCGACAGGGCGATCGCGAGGTCGGCCGCCGCGTCGAGCCGCTCGCGCGGAACCTTCCCCGAAGGACTGGTGAGGTAGGCGAAGGCGGCCCGCGCGGGCAGGACCTGTATCAGCGAGCCGGGCAGCGCGTCGGCCGCGGCACGCTCGGCGAAGTCGAAGCACTCGCGGTGCGAGCCGTACCAGGCGGCCGACAGGTACTGCAGGGCGGAGGCGTGACAGCCGTAGTGGTACGAGGAGCGGCGCACCGCCTCCTCCCACAGCTGCTCGAAGACGGTGTGGGAGGCGTGGGTGCCGCGGGCGTGGTCGAGGGCGATGCGCCAGGGCACCGGGTCGCGCTGGTCGGCCTCGGCGGCGGCGTTGAGCAGCGGGCCCGCCTCGCGGAGCAGCTCGGCGCGGGCCGGTGACTCCCAGCCGCGCACGATCGCGAGCTCGGCCTTGACGAGCAGGGCGTCCGGGTCGTGCGGGCACGCGCTCAGCCAGTCGTCGAACCACTCGGGACGGGAGCGGGCGAACGCGGCCAGCCGCACGGTGTAGCGGTCGCGGTTCTCCCACTCGGCGGCCTCGCGAGTGGTGGCGAGGACCTTCGACGCGGGCCCGTAGTCGCCGCGGCCCGCGGCGACGAGCGCGGGGGCGAGCCGCTCGTCGGGCACGTCGAGGAGCACCTCGTCGTCCGGCGGCAGCCCGGTGGCAAGGCGCGGGGTGTGCCGGACCATGCGGGCGGTACGGATGAAGGCACGCAGCACCGTGCCCTCCTTTACGCCTCAACCGGCGCCGCTCGCGCGGGCTCGCCGGTCACCGTCGTGGTTGCTCGATCGTGGTCGCTGGGATGACGGTCCAGGGGCGGGGAAGGTTGCCTGCCGTCGCGTAACGGTTCGGCGGCCGGGCGCCGGATTCCGGCCGCGGGGCCCGCTCGGCGCGCCCCGCCTCAGAGACAGGCTCTCAGTTGCGGCGCAGCAGCCGGGTGGCGCCCGCCGCCACCGTCGTGGCCAGGATCCAGCCGAGCAGGATCAGCACGGTCGAGAACCACTGCCAGCCGCCGTTCAGCTGCCAGGCGGTGTCCTGGCCGAGGTTGATGACGGGCAGCAGCAGGTCGAGGGAGAACAGGGCGGGGTCCCAGTTCGGGTGCTCGCCCTCGTTGATCGCCGGGTGGTCGGCGCGCGAGAACGCCACCGCGCTGACCGCCCAGAGCACGGCCATCCAGACCGCGGCCCGGCCCGGCCGGTAGCCGTAGGCCACGGTCCAGTCCTGGGCGTACCCCCAGAGCTTCGCCGCCAGCGGCAGCGTCTCGCGGCGCCGGCGCTGCTTGGCGAGGAGCACCTCGCGGGCGTCCGCGTCCTCGCCGCCGTTGCGCAGGACGGCGGCGAGCTTCTCGTACGGCTCGGGGTTGTACTCGGCCGTCGCGGCCGCCACCCAGGCCAGGCGCCGGGCGAGCGGGAAGCTGCCCTGCGGCACGAGGTTCTCGTACGTGAACCCGCCCATCTGGAGGCCGCCGGGCCCCGGCCAGCTCGCCGCCCGGTCGATGAGGTTGACGACCCTGGAGCCGGACAGCACCACCTTCCCGCACTGCGGCGCCTCGCCGAGGAAGCGCAGCTCGGGCGTCTGGACGCGGCGCAGCGAGAGCTCCTGGTCGTTGTGGAGCGTGAAGCGGGCCTGCGCGAAGTCGATGGCGTCGCCGAAGCGGCCGTCGTCCAGACGGATGCCGCCCTCGCACTCGAAGCGCTGCACGCGGGTGCCGCGGGCCGGTGTCGTGCCGCTGGTCTGCGGCGGATTGCCGACGGCCGCCGGGGTCAGGTAGAGGGTGCGCTCGACGGTCAGCTGCGGGGCGTTGAGGGCGTGCCGCCCGTACTGGTTGATGAGCTTGCTGCCGCGCAGGCTGAGCGAGACGCCGATCTTCGCGCCGCGCAGGCTCAGCTCGCCGTGCGACTCCATCATCTCGGCCTGCAGGTCCTGCCCGACGGTGAGGCCGTCGCCGGTGATGGAGCGGCTGCGCCGGTCGCGGTAGACGATGGCCTGGTTCAGGAGCAGGTCGGTGCCGATGTGGGCGTCGGTGAGGCGGATGCCGTTGTGGATCCGGCAGCGCGGCAGGTGCAGGTCGCCCTCGGTGTGCAGCCGGGCGGCCTCGACGCGGGGGATCGAGCAGTCGACGAGCCGCAGCGTGGCGAAGCGCGTCTCGGGCAGCAGCACCTCCTTCTCGAAGCGGCAGTGCTTCATCTCGGTGTACGGCACGATCGTGCCGCCCGCGAGATCGAGCACATCGGTGATCTGCACGCCCGCGAGCTTCAGCGCGGAGACCCGTCCGGCGAGCGCGGGCGGCCCGTCGAGCAGCAGCCAGCAGACGATGCGCGCCCGCACGCTGCGCTCCGGGCCCCAGGGGTGGCCGCCGTGCGGATCGTCGGCGGCGGGGTCGCCGGACCTGAGGTCGTAGACGCTGCCGTTGCGGAAGGCCTGCCACATGCCGATCTCCGCGGCGGTGAGCCCGTCCGGCGGGTCGCCGGTGGCGTCGTCGACCACTGCTTTCGTCCTCCGCTCCGAGTGCGCGTCTCTCGCACACCTGTTTCATGCCCGCTCTGTGACCGGCTGAACGCTAGTGGTGAACGCTGTCTTGCGGGGTGCATATCAGCCAGTGATACGGGCGACCGGTACGGAAAGAACGTCTGAGAGAATTGGCCATGTGATCTCTCGAATCGATCTGCGCGGCGATGCCCTCACGGAGTTTCCGTCGGGTCCCGCCCTGCGCGCCCTGCTGCCCCGTGCCGACTTCGACGTCGCGGCCGCCCTGGAGAAGGTGCGGCCCATCTGCGAGGACGTGCATCATCGTGGCGACGCGGCCCTGATCGACTACGCGGAGAAGTTCGACGGCGTCCGCCTGGACCAGGTGCGGGTGCCCGCCGCCGCCCTCACGGAGGCCCTCGACGGTCTCGACCCGGCAGTGCGCGCGGCCCTGGAGGAGTCCATCCGCCGCGCCCGCGCCGTCCACCGCGAGCAGCGCCGCGCCCCGCACACCACGCAGGTCGTGCCGGGCGGCTCGGTCACCGAGAAGTGGGTGCCCGTCGAGCGCGTCGGCCTGTACGCGCCGGGCGGCCGGTCCGTCTACCCCTCGTCCGTGATCATGAACGCGGTCCCGGCGCAGGAGGCGGGCGTCGAGTCGATGGCGCTCGCGTCCCCGCCCCAGGCCGATTTCGGCGGCCTTCCGCACCCGACGATCCTCGCCGCCTGCGCGCTCCTCGGCATCGACGAGGTGTACGCGGTCGGCGGCGCCCAGGCCGTCGCGATGTTCGCGTACGGCACCGAGTCCTGCGCCCCCGCCAACATGGTGACCGGCCCCGGCAACATCTGGGTCGCCGCCGCCAAGCGCTACTTCACCGGCCGCATCGGCATCGACACCGAGGCGGGCCCGACCGAGATCGCGGTCCTCGCCGACGACACCGCCGACCCGGCGCACGTCGCGTCCGACCTGATCAGCCAGGCGGAGCACGACCCGCTCGCGGCCGCGGTCCTCGTCACCGACTCCCTCGCGCTCGCCGACGCGGTCGAGAAGGAGCTGGCGCCGCAGGTCGCCGCCACCAAGCACGTCGAGGACCGGATCGTGCCCGCGCTGAGCGGCCGCCAGTCCGCGATCGTCCTGGTCGACGGCCTGGAGCAGGGCCTTCGGGTTGTCGACGCGTACGGCGCCGAGCACCTGGAGATCCAGACCGCGGACGCCACCGCCGTGGCGCAGCTCGTGAAGAACGCGGGCGCGATCTTCGTCGGCCCGTGGTCCCCGGTCTCCCTCGGCGACTACTGCGCGGGCTCCAACCACGTCCTGCCGACCGGTGGCTGCGCCTGCCACTCATCGGGGCTCAGCGTCCAGTCGTTCCTGCGCGGCATCCACATCGTGGACTACTCCCGCGAGGCCCTGGCCGACGTCGCCCACCACGTCGTGACGCTCGCCGAGGCGGAGGACCTGCCGGCGCACGGCGCGGCCGTGAAGGCGCGGTTCGACTGGAAGGTGCCGGGCCAGTGAGCGACGTACGCATCGACGACCTGCCGGTCCGCGACGAACTGCGCGGCAAGTCCCCCTACGGCGCGCCCCAGCTCGACGTCCCCGTGCGCCTGAACACCAACGAGAACCCCTACCCGCTCCCCGAGCCGCTCGTCGAGCGCATCGCCGAGCGGGTCCGCGAGGCCGCCCGCGACCTCAACCGCTACCCCGACCGGGACGCCGTCGAGCTGCGCACCGAGCTGGCCCGCTACCTCACCCGCACCGCGGGCCACGAGGTCACCCTCGCCAACGTCTGGGCGGCCAACGGCTCGAACGAAGTCATCCAGCAGCTCCTGCAGACCTTCGGCGGCCCGGGGCGCACGGCCATCGGTTTCGAGCCCTCGTACTCGATGCACGGCCTCATCGCCCGCGGCACCGGCACCGGCTGGCTCTCGGGCCCGCGCCACGACGACTTCTCGATCGACGAGAAGGCCGCGTGCCGGGCCATCGCCGAGCACCGGCCCGACGTCGTCTTCATCACCACGCCCAACAACCCCACGGGCAACGCCGTCCCCGCCGAGACCGTCCTCGCGCTGTACGAGGCCGCGCAGGCCGCCAAGCCGTCGATCGTGGTCGTCGACGAGGCGTACGTCGAGTTCAGCCACGGCGACTCGCTGCTCCCGCTGATCGAGGGCCGGCCGAACCTCGTCGTCTCGCGCACCATGTCGAAGGCGTTCGGCGCGGCCGGGCTGCGCCTCGGCTACCTCGCCGCCCACCCGGCGGTCGTCGACGCGGTGCAGCTGGTGCGCCTGCCGTACCACCTGTCGGCCGTCACCCAGGCCACCGCGCTGGCCGCCCTCGAACACACCGACACGCTCCTGAAGTACGTGGAGCAGCTCAAGGGCGAGCGCGACCGCCTCGTCACCGAGCTGCGCGCGCTGGGGTACGAGGTGACCGACTCCGACGCCAACTTCGTGCAGTTCGGGCGGTTCGAGGGCGAAGGGGCCTCCCACGAGGTCTGGCGGCAGATCCTCGACCGGGGCGTCCTGGTGCGGGACAACGGCGTGCCGGGATGGCTGCGCGTGTCCACCGGAACCCCCGACGAAAACGACGCGTTCCTCGATGCGGTACGCGAACTCAAGAAGGAGCGAGACGCATGAGCCGCGTAGGACGGGTCGAGCGCACCACCAAGGAGACGTCGGTCGTCGTCGAGATCGACCTCGACGGCACCGGCAAGGTCGACGTGTCGACCGGGGTCGGCTTCTACGACCACATGCTCGACCAGCTCGGCCGCCACGGCCTCTTCGACCTCACGGTCAAGACCGAGGGCGACCTGCACATCGACTCCCACCACACCATCGAGGACACCGCGCTCGCGCTCGGCGCCGCCTTCAGGCAGGCGCTCGGCGACAAGGTGGGCATCTACCGCTTCGGCAACTGCACGGTCCCGCTCGACGAGTCGCTCGCCCAGGTGACGGTCGACCTGAGCGGCCGTCCGTACCTCGTGCACACCGAGCCCGAGAAGATGGCGCCGATGATCGGCGAGTACGACACGACGATGACCCGGCACATCCTGGAGTCCTTCGTGGCGCAGGCGCAGATCGCCCTGCACGTGCACGTGCCCTATGGGCGCAACGCCCACCACATCGTGGAGTGCCAGTTCAAGGCCCTGGCCCGCGCGCTGCGTTACGCGTCCGAGCGCGACCCGCGCGCGGTCGGCATCCTCCCCTCCACGAAGGGTGCGCTGTAACCCATGACCGGTCTGAACACCATCCTGATCGTCGTCGGCCTCTTCCTGATCGGCGGCATCATCTCGTTCGTCAAGCAGGGCATGCCGAAGAGCCTCATCACGCTGCTCTCCATCGGTGCCGCGATGTGCCTGGCGGCGGGCATCATGCGGCTCGACTACTGGAACTGACGGGAGGCGTACGCGACATGAGCACTCCTCGTAAGAAAGTGGTCGTCTTCGACTACGGCTTCGGCAACGTCCGTTCCGCCGAGCGCGCCCTGGCGCGTGCGGGAGCCGACGTCGAGATCACCCGCGACTACGACACGGCCATGGGCGCCGACGGCCTGCTCGTGCCGGGCGTCGGCGCCTTCGCCGCCTGCATGAAGGGGCTCAGGGAGGCGCGCGGCGACTGGATCGTCGGCCGGCGCCTGGCCGGCGGCCGCCCCGTCATGGGCATCTGCGTGGGCATGCAGATCCTCTTCGAGCGCGGCATCGAGCACGGCGTGGAGACCGAGGGCCTGGACGAGTGGCCCGGCACGGTCGAGCCGCTGAAGGCCGAGATCGTCCCGCACATGGGCTGGAACACCGTCCAGGCCTCCGCCGGGTCCTCGCTCTTCAAGGGCCTCGACGACGACGCCCGCTTCTACTTCGTGCACTCCTACGCCGTGCACGAGTGGTCCCTCGAAGTGGCGAACCCGGCGATGCGCGCCCCGTACGTGCACTGGTCCACGCACGGCGAGCCGTTCGTGGCCGCCGTCGAGAACGGCGCGCTGAGCGCCACCCAGTTCCACCCCGAGAAGTCCGGCGACGCCGGCGCCCAGCTCCTCACCAACTGGATCGGAACCCTGTGAGCATCCTCGAACTCCTTCCCGCCGTCGACGTCCGCGACGGCCAGGCCGTACGTCTCGTCCACGGCGAGTCCGGCTCGGAGACCTCCTACGGCTCCCCGCTGGAGGCCGCCCTCGCCTGGCAGCGGGCGGGCGCCGAGTGGCTGCACCTGGTCGACCTGGACGCGGCGTTCGGGACCGGCGACAACCGGGAGCTGATCGCCGAGGTCGCCGGGAGCATCGCGGGTGACGGCGTCAAGGTCGAGCTGTCCGGCGGCATCCGCGACGACGCCTCGCTGGCCGCCGCCCTCGCCACCGGCTGCACCCGCGTCAACCTCGGCACGGCCGCCCTGGAGACCCCGGAGTGGGTGGCCAAGGTCATCGCCGAGCACGGCGACAAGATCGCGGTCGGCCTCGACGTGCGCGGCACGACGCTGCGCGGCCGCGGCTGGACCCGCGACGGCGGCGACCTCTACGAGACCCTGGCGCGCCTGGACGCCGAGGGCTGCGCGCGCTACGTCGTCACCGACATCGCCAAGGACGGCACGCTCCAGGGCCCCAACCTGGAGCTCCTGCGCAACGTCTGCGCGGCCACGGACCGGCCCGTCGTGGCGTCGGGCGGTGTCTCCTCGCTGGACGACCTGCGCGCCATCGCCGAGCTCGTCCCGCTCGGCGTCGAGGGCGCGATCGTCGGCAAGGCGCTGTACGCGAAGGCGTTCACCCTCGAAGAGGCGCTCGCCGCGGTGGCGTCGTCATGAGCGACGTCGTACGCCGGGTGGGCTCGGGCGGCCCGTGGGAGGACGCCATCGGCTACTCCCGCGCCGTCGAGCTGCCCAACGGCCTCGTCCTGGTCTCCGGCTGCACCTCCGTGGTGAACGGCGTCATCGACGCGGGCACCCCGTACGAGCAGACCGTCAACGCCTTCCGGACCGCGTTCGACGCGCTGAAGAAGCTCGGCCTCGGCCGGGAGCACGTCGTCCGCACCCGGATGTACCTGACCCACGCGCGGGACGTCGAAGAGGTGGGCCGCGCCCACAAGGAGCTCTTCGACGACGTACGGCCCGCCGCGTCGATGCTGATCGTCTCCGGCTTCATCGACCCGAGCCTGGTCGTCGAGGTCGAGGTCGAGGCGTACCGGGGAGCCGAGGCGTCATGACACTCTCCGTACGCGTCATCCCCTGCCTCGACGTGGACAACGGCCGCGTCGTCAAGGGCGTCAACTTCCAGAACCTGCGTGACGCGGGCGACCCCGTCGAGATGGCCAAGGTGTACGACGCCGAGGGCGCCGACGAGCTCACCTTCCTGGACATCACCGCCTCCTCCGGCGACCGCGAGACCACGTACGACGTGGTCCGCCGCACCGCCGAGCAGGTCTTCATCCCGCTCACGGTGGGCGGCGGCGTCCGCACCGCCGAGGACGTCGACAAGCTGCTGCGCGCGGGCGCGGACAAGGTGGGCGTGAACACCGCGGCCATCGCGCGGCCCGAGCTGATCCGGGAGATCGCGGAGCGGTTCGGGCGTCAGGTGCTCGTCCTCTCGGTGGACGCCCGGCGCACCGCGTCGGGCTCCTTCGAGGTCACCACCCACGGCGGCCGCAGGTCCGCCGGGATCGACGCCGTCGAATGGGCACACCGGGCGGCCGAGCTCGGCGCGGGCGAGATCCTGCTCAACTCGATGGACGCCGACGGCACGAAGGACGGCTACGACATCGAGATGATCGAGGCGGTCCGCAAGCACGTCACCGTTCCGGTCATCGCCTCCGGCGGCGCGGGCAGGCTCGAGCACTTCCCGCCCGCCATCGCGGCGGGCGCGGACGCGGTGCTCGCGGCATCGGTCTTCCACTTCGGCGATCTGCGGATCGGCGAGGTCAAGGGGACGCTGCGGGAGGCCGGGTACCCGGTCCGGTAGACGAACTCTCCGCCGCCACGGCCTTCGGGCCGTGGCGGCGTTCTCTTGCCGAGATGCGAAAGATCTGTTGCGAAAGATCTGTTGCGCAATTATACTTTCATATCTACGTTGGGGGTATGGAGAACCGTCGCCGGATCACGGACATCGGCACCCTCAAGGCCTTCGGCCACCCGCTGCGGCTGAAGCTGTACAGCGCCCTGCGCGTGGCAGGCCCCGCGACCGCCTCGCAACTGGCCGCACAGGCCGACGAGGTCGTCTCGCTCGTCAGCTACCACCTGCGCAAGCTCGCCGAGCACGGCCTCATCGAGGAGGCCGGGACGCAGAGCGAGGATGGGCGGGAGCGGTGGTGGCAGGCGGCACAGGACACCCTCAGCTTCCGGCACGAGGACTTCAAGGACACCCCGGAGGGGGCCGCCACGCACGCGGCCGTCGTCCGCGGCCTGCTCGCCCACCGCAGGGAGCAGTACGAGACCTACCTGGACCAGCAGGCGGCCTGGGGCGCCGAGTGGCGCACCGCGGCGGACCAGTCGGACTTCCTCGCCCGCCTGAACCCCGCCGAACTCACCCGGCTCAACGCCGAGATCCACGCGCTGGTCATGAAGTACGAGGAGCAGGGCAAGGCCGCCGAAGCGGCGGGCGACACCGAGGGACGCGAGAACGTCGCCGTCCACCTGGCCAGCTTCCCCTTCCGGATCTGAGCGGCCGCCCCCGTGACCGCCGCGACACCGCTCGCCCCGGCCGAACGCCCCGCCCACCGCGACACCAACGTCCTGCGCTGGCTGAGCGCCTACACCGCCTCGATGGTCGGCGACGGCGTCTACTTCATCGCCCTCTCCTGGGCCGCGACCGCCGGCGGAAGCGCCGCGCAGGCCGGTCTGGTCCTCGCCGCCGGAGCCGTCCCCCGCGCCGCCCTCATGCTCGGCGGGGGAGTCGTCGCCGACCGCTTCGGACCGCGCCGCGTGGTCATCGCCAGCGACGCGGTGCGCTGCGCCGTGATCCTCTCCGCCGCCCTGCTGCTCCTCCTGACCACGCCCGCGATCTGGCTGCTCGCCGCCCTCGCACTGGTCTTCGGCGCGGTCGACGCGCTCTTCCTGCCGAGCGTCGGCGCGCTGCCGCCGCGCATCACCCGGCGCAGACAGCTGGGCCGGGTGCAGGGCATGCGGGGACTCGCGCAGCGCATCGCCACCGTGGCCGCGGCGCCCCTGGGCGGCCTCGCCGTCGCGCTCGGCGGCCCGGCGGCCGCGTTCGGCGCGGCAGGCGCGCTGTTCGCCCTCTCGCTGGCGCTCCTGACAGCCGTACGTCTGCGCCCGCTGCCCACCATCGCCGCCGCCGCCGCCACCACCGCCGACGACGAGGCGGCGGCGCGCGGCGGCCCGCCCGGACGCCAACTCGCCGACGGACTGCGGTACATCCGCGGCCACCGCGTGCTCGGCCCACTGATCCTCATGGCGGCGGTGATGGAGCTGGGCTTCTCCGGCCCCGCCAACATCGGCCTGGTGCTGCTCGCCGACGAGCGCGGCTGGGGCGCCGTCGGCATGGGGTGGATCGTCGCGGGCTTCGGCGCCGGAGCGGGTCTCTCCGCCCTCCTGCTCACCGTGCGCGGGCGCATACCCCGGGCCGGGGCGGTGCAGTCCTGCGGCGTCCTCGCCGGCTCGGCCGCCCTGGCCTGGATCGGCTTCGCGCCCTCGGTCGCGACGGCCACCGCGGGCGGGCTCTGCGTCGGCCTGTGCATCGGCCTCGGCGGCGCCCTGATCGGCGCGCTCACGCAGACCGTCGCGGACCCCGCCTACCTCGGCCGCGTCACCAGCGTGGCCGCCCTCTTCAGCATGGGCATGGCCCCGCTCTGCTACCCGGTCGTCGGCGCCGCGATCGGCGCGTGGGGCATCGAACCGGTCTACGCGGCCTGCGCGGCGCTGTGCGCGACAGGCGGCCTCATCGGCCTCTGCTCAACGCCCCTGCGCCGCGCCGAACTCCCGCGCTGACGCGGCACCTGCACCGACGCCGACGCGGCCTCTCAGAGCCCCAGCCGCTTCGTCTCGTGCAGGGCGGTGATCGCGTCCTTGTCACCGTCGAGACCGACGTCCGCGACCTCCTGCCTGCCGTACGCGAACAGCAGCAGCTCCGCGGGATCACCGGTCACCGTCACCACAGGAGCGCCCCGGTGCGCCACCACCGTCTGGCCGTCGGGACGGCGCAGGACCAGGCCCACCGGCGCCTTGCGGCCCACCAGGCGGGCCGTGCGCTCCAGACGGGACCACAGGGCGTCCGAGAAGACCGGGTCGAGCACGCGCGGCGTCCAGCCGGCCCGCGCGCGGCGCACGTCCTCGGTGTGGATGTAGAACTCGACGGCGTTCGACGCCTCGTCGATCTGCTTGAGCGAGAAGGGCGAGAACCGCGGCGGACCCGTTCTGATGAGCTGGATCAGCTCGTCGTACGGCTTCGCGGAGAACTCGGCCTGCACCCGCTCCAGGCGCCCGGCCAGCTGTTTGATCAGCAGCCCGCCCGCCGCGTCCGCGCGGCGTTCGCGCACCACGACGTGGGCCGCGAGGTCACGGGTCTTCCAGCCCTCGCAGAGGGTGGGCGCCCCGGGGCCCTCCGCCTCCAACAGATCGGCGAGGAGAAGTCGTTCACGCTTCGCATGGGTCGACATGACAGCCAGCCTACGACCGCGGCACCGGTCCGCCCAGTGGACGGCCATCAGAAGCCCCGCCGACGCGCGGCACAATGGGCCCATGACCAGCGTTCCGCCGCCCAGCAGCAACCTCGCCCCGGAGATCGCCGCGCGCCTCAGGCGCAGCGCCGACGGTCTCGTCCCCGCCATCGCCCAGCAGTACGACACCGGTGAGGTGCTGATGCTCGGCTGGATGGACGACGAGGCGCTGCACCGCACCCTCACCACGGGCCGCTGCACCTACTGGTCCCGCAGCCGCCAGGAGTACTGGGTCAAGGGCGACACGTCCGGCCACTTCCAGTACGTCAAGGAAGTGGCGCTCGACTGCGACGCGGACACCGTCCTCGTCCAGGTCGACCAGGTCGGCGCCGCCTGCCACACCGGCACCCGCACCTGCTTCGACACCGACGTGCTGCCCGTCCTCCGCGTGCCCGGCGCCGACGCGCCCGGTCAGTAGGGTCTGCTGCCATGGACCTCGAGACCTTCCGCAAGCTGGCCTCCGACCGCCGCGTCATCCCCGTCGGCCGCAAGCTCCTCGCGGACGGCGACACCCCCGTGGGCCTCTACCGCAAGCTCACCGCGGAACGCCCCGGCACCTTCCTCCTGGAGTCCGCGGAGAACGGCCGCGCCGGGGCCCTGTGGTCCCGCTACTCCTTCGTGGGTGTCCGCAGCGACGCCGCCCTCACCGTCCGCGACGGTGAGGCCCACTGGCTGGGCACCCCGCCCGTCGGCGTACCCACCTCCGGCGACCCGCTCGAAGCCCTGCGCGCCACCATCGGCATACTGCACACCCCGCGCGACGTGGTCAGCGCCCACGGCCTGCCGCCCTTCACCGGCGGCATGGTCGGCTACCTCAGCTACGACATCGTGCGCCGCCTGGAGAAGATCGGCCCCGGCGAGCGGGACGACCTGCGGCTCCCCGAGCTGACCATGCTCCTCACCAGCGACCTCGCCGTCCTCGACCACTGGGACGGCTCGGTCCTGCTGATCGCCAACGCGATCAACCACAACGACCTCGACACCGGCGTCGACGAGGCCTACGCCGACGCCGTGGCCCGCCTCGACGTCATGGAGGCCGACCTCTCCCGGCCGCTCTCCCAGCCCCCGGCCGCCCTGCCGCCCTCCGAGCTCCCCGAGTACACCGCCCTGTGGGGCGGCCTCCAGTACCAGGACGCCGTCGAGGACATCAAGGAACGCATCCGGGCCGGCGAGGCCTTCCAGGTCGTGCCCTCGCAGCGCTTCGAGACCCCGTGCACCGCGAGCGCCCTCGACGTCTACCGCGTGCTGCGGGCCACCAACCCCTCGCCGTACATGTACCTGTTCCGCTTCGACGGATTCGACGTCGTCGGCTCATCGCCCGAGGCCCTCGTCAAGGTCGAGGACGGCCGCGCCATGGTCCACCCCATCGCGGGGACCCGGCACCGCGGCGCGACGCCGCAGGAGGACCAGGCGCTCGCCGACGAACTGCTCGCCGACCCCAAGGAGCGCGCCGAGCACCTGATGCTCGTCGACCTCGGCCGCAACGACCTGGGCCGGGTCTGCGAGCCGGGCTCCGTCGAGGTCGTCGACTTCATGTCCATCGAGAAGTACTCCCACGTCATGCACATCGTCTCCACGGTCACCGGCCGCGTCGCCGCCGACCGCACCGCCTTCGACGTGCTCACCGCGTGCTTCCCGGCCGGCACCCTCTCCGGCGCCCCCAAACCCCGCGCGATGCAGATCATCGACGAGCTTGAGCCGTCCCGGCGCGGCCTCTACGGCGGCTGCGTCGGCTACCTCGACTTCGCGGGCGACTCCGACACCGCCATCGCCATCCGCACCGCCCTGCTCCGCGACGGCACGGCATACGTGCAGGCCGGAGCCGGGGTTGTCGCCGACTCCGACCCCGTCGCCGAGGACACCGAGTGCCGCAACAAGGCCGCCGCCGTGCTGCGCGCCATCCACACGGCGAACCGGCTGCACGACAGTTCGAGCCGTGAGGGATAGTGGACAGGTGACTTCTGCCGTACCACCGCCCCGTACCGAGGCCGAACCCGAGAGCCGGGCCCAGCGCAGCAGCAGGCGCAGCATCGCCGCGGCGCTGCTGCTCGGCGCCGTCGGCGCCGCCCTCGCGCTGCTCGCCTCCCGACAGGACTGGGCCCACGGCACCGCGTCGGTGGCCGGTGGCCAACTGCCGCTGTCCGCCAAGGGCAGCGACGTCACCGGCGTGCCAGCGGCCCTCGCCATAGTCGGCCTCGCCGCCCTCGTCGCCGTCTTCGCGGTCCGCCGCACCGGACGCGTCCTGGTCTCCCTGCTGCTCACGCTCAGCGGCGGGGGCATCGTGGCCGCCGCCCTGCTCGGCGCGGACGACAGCGGCGCCCTCGACGAGAAGGCCGCGACGGCCGCCGGCGACACCGCCGCCACCATCGGCGGCCTCTCCCACACCGGCTGGCCGTACGCCGCCGCCGCCGCGGGCGTGCTGATCCTGCTCGCCGGGCTGCTCGCGCTCACGTACGGCCGTTCCTGGCCCGCGATGTCGGGACGCTACGAACGCGACGGCACCCCGGCCCCCCGCAAGGCCCGCCGGGCCGTCGACCCTGAGCGGCCCGAGGAGCTGTGGAAGGCCCTCGACCGCGGCGAGGACCCGACGCGCGGAACATGACCCCCCGCGCTCGGGGCACCCGCGCGCGTACGGGACAATGTGACCGACCGTCGGGACGCGTGGCGGGCTTCCCACCCACCGCCGCGCACAGAGCAACGAGGAGCACATCAATGGCGGGCAGCCACGGACACACCCCGGCCGCTTGGACCGGATCCATCATCGCCTTCATCGGCTTCTGCGTCGCGGGCGCCTTCATGGTGATGGCCAACGTCCCCGGCTTCTGGGCCGGCATGGCCCTCATCGCCATCGGCGGCCTCGTGGGCGGTGCCATGCGCATGGCGGGCCTGGGCTCGGAGAAGCGTCCGCAGCGCCGGGCCGCCGGCTCCGAGAGCTGACCTCGCCGTACGGACAAGAGGCGGACCGGCAGGCGCCGGGGCCGCCTCTTTCGCGTCCGCGGACGCCGGGTCCCCGGCCGGGCCGCCGGGCGACGCGCCCGGGCGCGCGGCACAATGCACGGGTGACCGCCGAACCCGGGAGCGCCGCGCCCGCCGCCCTGACCCGCCTGCTCGTTCCCGCCGGTGTGCTCGCCTCGGTCCTCGGCGCCTTCGCCTACGTCGGCGCCGTCGACCCGAACGAACCCGGCCACTACCCCGCCTGCCCGCTGCTGCGCCTCACCGGCATCTGGTGCCCGGGCTGCGGCGGCCTGCGCAGCGCCCACGCCGTCGCCCACGGCGATCTCGCTGCGGCCCTCGGCGCCAACGCGCTCGCCGTCGCCGGATACGTCCTCTTCGCCGTGGTGTGGACCGCGTGGGTGCTCGGGGCCGTGCGCGGACGGCCCCTGCGGATCAATGCCGGACCCCTTCAGCTGTGGGGTTTCGGCGTCCTCGTCACGCTCTTCACCGTGGTCCGCAATCTGCCGTTCGGGTCATGGCTGCATCCCTGAAACCGCAGGCCGCGAGGGGTCGCGGCGGTCCAGGTCGTGGGACGGGTGTCAACCGGATGCGGGGGCTTCGCCCTCCTGCGGATACCATCGCAGTGACCAGCTTGAACGTCAGCTCAACCGTCAGGGAAGGGGGCCGCTCGCGTGAGTGTGCTCGACGAGATCATCGACGGAGTCCGTGCCGACCTCGCGGAGCGGCAGGCACGCGTCAGCCTCGACGAGCTCAAGGAGCGTGCGGCCAAGGCTCCCGCGGCCAAGGACGGCGCGGCGGCCCTGCGCGGCGACGGCGTCAAGGTCATCTGCGAGGTGAAGCGCTCCAGCCCCTCCAAGGGCGCGCTCGCCGCGATCGCCGACCCGGCGGGTCTCGCCGCCGACTACGAGGCGGGCGGCGGCGCCGTCATCTCCGTACTCACCGAGGAGCGCCGCTTCGGCGGCTCGCTCGCCGACCTGGAGGCCGTCCGGGCCAAGGTCGACATCCCGGTGCTCCGCAAGGACTTCATCGTCACCTCGTACCAGCTGTGGGAGGCCAGGGCGTACGGCGCCGACCTCGCGCTGCTCATCGTGGCCGCCCTGGAGCAGCCCGCCCTGGAATCCCTCATCGAGCGTGCCGAATCGATCGGCCTCACGCCCATCGTCGAGGTGCACGACGAGGACGAGGCGGACCGTGCCGTGGACGCGGGCGCCCGGGTCATCGGCGTCAACAACCGCGACCTGAAGACCCTGAAGGTCGACCGCTCCACCTTCGAGCGCATCGCGCCCGAGCTGCCGGACAGCGTGGTCAAGATCGCCGAGTCCGGTGTGCGCGGCCCGCACGACCTGATCGCCTTCGCCAACGCGGGCGCCGACGCGGTGCTCGTGGGCGAGTCCCTGGTGACCGGCGGCAACCCGCGGGCCGCCGTCTCCGACCTGGTCGCCGCGGGCACCCACCCGGCCCTCCGCCACGGACGGGGCTGACCCTCCTCATGGCCATCTCCGCCCGCCTCGCACCCGGCTGCCGCCCCCGCGGCTGCCGGGCGCCCGCGCGGCGCGTGCGGGGCCGGCGGGTGCGGTACCACATCGGTGCGGAGCCGGGCCAGATCCCCGGGATGCGATGGCGACGGCGCCCTGAGCGCCGACCGAGCTGAGGGCGCCCCTTCAGGGGCGCGGGGAACCGCGCGACCAGCCCACGCCGGGCGATGGTCGCGACGGAACCTGCTCCAGCTACGGCGACTGGGCGATCTCATGCCACACGCCAGCGTCAGCCATTGCGAGGTTTCCGCATGTCAAGCGAGTACTTCATCCCCGACCCGGAGGGTCGAATCCCCAGCGCCGAAGGGTACTTCGGCGCGTTCGGCGGCAAGTTCATCCCGGAGGCACTCGTCGCCGCCGTGGACGAGGTCGCCGTCGAGTACGACAAGGCCAAGAGCGACCCCGAGTTCGCCCGCGAGCTCGACGACCTCCTGGTCAACTACACGGGCAGGCCCAGCAGCCTCACCGAGGTCCCCCGCTTCGCCGAGCACGCCGGCGGCGCCCGCGTGTTCCTCAAGCGCGAGGACCTGAACCACACCGGCTCCCACAAGATCAACAACGTGCTCGGCCAGGCCCTGCTCACCAGGCGCATGGGCAAGACCCGCGTCATCGCCGAGACCGGCGCGGGACAGCACGGCGTCGCCACGGCCACCGCCTGCGCGCTCTTCGGCCTCGAATGCACCATCTACATGGGCGAGATCGACACCGAGCGCCAGGCCCTGAACGTGGCCAGGATGCGGATGCTCGGCGCCGAGGTCGTCGCCGTGAAGTCCGGCAGCCGCACCCTCAAGGACGCCATCAACGAGGCGTTCCGCGACTGGGTCGCCAACGTGGACCGCACCCACTACCTCTTCGGGACCGTCGCGGGCCCGCACCCCTTCCCCGCCATGGTCCGCGACTTCCACCGCGTCATCGGCGTCGAGGCCAGGCGGCAGGTCCTGGAGCGCGCCGGACGCCTGCCGGACGCCGCCGTGGCCTGCGTGGGCGGCGGCTCCAACGCCATCGGCCTCTTCCACGCCTTCATCCCGGACGCCGGTGTCCGCCTCATCGGCTGCGAGCCCGCCGGGCACGGCGTCGAGACCGGCGAGCACGCGGCCACGCTGACCGCGGGCGAGCCGGGCATCCTGCACGGCTCCCGGTCGTACGTCCTCCAGGACGAGGAGGGCCAGATCACCGAGCCCTACTCGATCTCCGCGGGCCTCGACTACCCCGGCATCGGCCCCGAGCACGCCTACCTCAAGGACAGCGGCCGAGGCGAGTACCGCGCGGTCACCGACGACGCCGCCATGCAGGCCCTGCGCCTGCTCTCGCGCACCGAGGGCATCATCCCGGCCATCGAGAGCGCCCACGCGCTCGCCGGTGCGCTCGACGTCGGCAAGGAACTCGGCAAGGACGGCCTGATCGTCGTCAACCTCTCCGGGCGGGGCGACAAGGACATGGACACGGCCGCGCGCTACTTCGGCCTGTACGACACGGACGCCGCCGTCGAGGCGGACGCGGCAGCCACCGCGGAGATCGAGGGGGACGCCAAGTGAGCGGCAACATCCAGCTGTTGGACGAGACCCTCGCGGCCGCGAAGACCGAGGGGCGCGCCGCCCTCATCGCCTACCTGCCCGCCGGGTTCCCGACCGTCGACGGCGGCATCGCGGCGGTCAAGGCCGCCTTCGAGGGCGGCGCCGACGTGGTCGAGGTCGGCCTGCCGCACTCCGACCCGGTGCTCGACGGCCCGGTCATCCAGACCGCCGACGACATCGCACTCAAGGCGGGCCTGAAGATCGCCGACGTCATGCGCACGGTGCGCGAGGCCTTCGAGGCGACCGGCAGGCCGGTGCTCGTCATGACGTACTGGAACCCGATCGACCGCTACGGCGTGGAGCGCTTCACGGCCGAGCTCGCCGAGGCGGGCGGCGCGGGCTGCATCCTGCCCGACCTGCCGGTCCAGGAGTCCGCGCTCTGGAGGGAGCACGCCGAGAAGCATGGCCTGGCCACGGTCTTCGTCGTCGCGCCGAGCAGCAAGGACGAGCGGCTCGCCACGATCACGGCGGCGGGCTCCGGCTTCGTCTACGCGGCATCGCTGATGGGCGTCACGGGCACCCGCGAATCCGTCGGCGAGCAGGCCCAGGACCTGGTGCGGCGCACCAAGGCCACCACTGACCTGCCGGTCTGCGTCGGACTCGGCGTCTCCAACGCCCGCCAGGCCGCCGAGGTCGCGGGCTTCGCCGACGGCGTGATCGTCGGCTCGGCCTTCGTGCAGCGGATGCTCGACGCGCCCGACAAGGCCGCAGGACTTGCCGCCGTGCGCGCGCTCGCCGGTGAACTCGCGGACGGGGTGCGCGCCCCCGCGTAACTCGTACGGGTGGACCTGGACCGGGGAGGCACGCTGGTGCCTCCCCGGTTCGTTTGGCCGGGTGTGAGCGAGAAGAACCGTGAGGGAAAGCGATCGGCCCGCGAGCGGCTGACGGAAGAGCGAGAGCGGCAGAAGGCCCGCGACAAGCAGCGCCGGGCGCTGATCGTCGGGGCCGCCGTGGTCGGGGTCCTCGGCCTCGCCGCCGTGGTGGGGTTGCTCGCCGCGGGCTCGGACGACGACAAGAGCGACTCGTCGGGCCCGGTGGCCGTGCCGAAGGGGGCGACAGGAAAGGACCGGCTGGCGCTCCCCGCGGGCAAGGACGGCGCCAAGTCGACCCTCACCGTCTGGGAGGACTTCCGCTGCCCCGCCTGCAAGGGCTTCGAGGACGGCTTCCGCTCGACCATCCATGAGCTCACCGAGAAGGGCCAGCTCAAGGTCGAGTACCACCTGGCGACCCTCATCGACCGGAACCTCGGCGGCAGCGGCTCGCTGCGCGCCGCGAACGCGGCGGCCTGCGCCCAGGACGCCGGCAAGTTCGCGCCGTTCCACGACGTGCTCTACAAGAACCAGCCGGCCGAATCCGACGACGCGTTCGGCAAGAACGACAAGCTGCTCGACCTCGCGGGCCAGGTCGACGGTCTGGTCACCGACTCCTTCAAGAAGTGCGTCGACGACGGTGCGCACGACAGCTGGGTCCAGAAGTCCAACAAGGCGTTCCAGGACGCGAAGTTGCGCGGCACCCCCACCGTGCGGCTCGACGGCAAGGACATCTTCGGCGACCAGCGGAACCCGGTGACGCCCCAGAAGCTGAAGCAGATGGTGGCGGAGGCGAACAAGAGCTGACGCCCGTGGCGCGGGGGCGGTGGTCCTGTTATGGATACGTAGCCGGACCGGTTGCCGCCCCCGACGCCCGGCACGGTAGCGTCGGACGCGTCATGGACCTTGCCTTCATTCCCAGTCCGTCGCGCGGTGTGGTCGAACTCGGACCCATTCCGTTGCGCGGCTACGCGTTCTGCATCATCATCGGCGTCTTCGTAGCCGTCTGGCTCGGCAACAAGCGGTGGGTCGACCGCGGCGGCCGGCCCGGCACCGTGGCGGACATCGCCGTGTGGGCCGTGCCGTTCGGCCTTGTCGGCGGCCGCCTCTACCACGTGATCACGGACTACCAGCTGTACTTCAGCGACGGCCGTGACTGGGTGGACGCCTTCAAGATCTGGGAGGGCGGCCTCGGCATCTGGGGGGCGATCGCGCTCGGCGCGGTCGGCGCGTGGATCGGCTGCCGCCGCCGCGGCATCCCGCTGCCCGCCTGGGCCGACGCGCTGGCCCCCGGCATCGCCCTCGCCCAGGCCATCGGCCGCTGGGGCAACTGGTTCAACCAGGAGCTGTACGGCAAGCCCACGGATCTGCCCTGGGCCCTGAAGATCACCTCGGCGGAGGACGGCCGGGTCCCCGGCACGTACCACCCCACCTTCCTGTACGAGTCCCTGTGGTGCGTCGGCGTCGCCCTGCTCGTCATCTGGGCCGACCGCCGCTTCAAGCTCGGACACGGCCGGGCGTTCGCGCTGTACGTCGCCTCGTACTGCGCCGGGCGCGGCTGGACCGAGTACATGCGGGTCGACGACGCGCACCACATCCTCGGCGTGCGGCTGAACGTATGGACCGCCATCGTGGTCTTCCTCCTGGCGGTCGTCTACCTCGTGCTGTCCGCAAGGAAGCGCCCGGGGCGGGAGGAGATCGTCGAGCCGGAGGCCCCCGCGGAGCCTGCGAACGCTGAGGCGAACGCTGCCACGAAGGACGAAGTGAAGGCCGACACCAAGGACGAGGCCAAGAGCGAGGCCGAGAGCGGGGCCAAGGGCGGAGCCAAGTCCGTCGACAAGAGCTGACGCTCCGGCTGTACGTCGAGGGGGCCGCCGGATCGAACGATCCGGCGGCCCCCTCAGCTGTGCGGCGGGCGAGGAAAGTCCGGCACCGGACGGAGCCGCGCTACCCCCGGCGGGCCAGAGCCAGCGCCAGGACCCTTCGGGCGCCCTCCACCACCGCCTTGTCCACGAAGCGGCCGTCGGCGAGTGCCAGCGCGCCCTCGTCCGTCGCCGCCGCCTTGGTGATCTCCTCCGCCTCCTCGATCTCCCGGGCGGTGGGCAGGTAGGCACGTTCGATCACCGGGAGCTGGCGGGGGTGGATCGCCGCGCGGCCGAGGAAGCCGAGGGCGCGGCCACGGGCGCAGGAGGCGGCGAGGCCGTCCAGGTCGCGGATGTCCGGGTGGACCGACTGGGCGGGCGGGACCAGGCCCGCCGCCCGTGCGGCCACCACCACCCGGGAGCGCGCCCAGTCGAGGCCCGCGTCCGCGCGCACGCCGAGGTCCGCGCGGAGGTCGGCCTCACCGAGGGAGATGCCGTGCAGGGCCGGGTGCGCGGTGGCGATGGCGAAGGCGTGCTCCAGGCCGAGCGCCGACTCGACGAGGGCGTGCAGGGCGGGGGCGCCGCCGTCGGCGGGAGCCGCGCGGTCGGCGACGCGGACGATCTCGGCGCGGGAGGCGACCTTGGGCAGGCGCAGGCCCGCCAGGCCCGGCAGCGCGGCGACGGCGCGCAGGTCGGCGTCGGCCAGCGGGCCGTCCAGGGCGTTGACACGGACGTGGACGGGGAGCGGCTGGGGCTCGGAGAGGAGTTCCGCGGTCGCCGAGCGCGCGTACTCCTTGCGGTCGGGGGCGACCGCGTCCTCCAGGTCGACGATCACGGCGTCGGCGCCCGCGTGGAGGGCCTTGGCGACCACGTCGGGCCGGTCCCCGGGAACGTACAGCCAGGTCAGGGGAGAGGGCGCGGTCACAGTGCGCCCTCCTTGCGCAGGGTGGTGATCTCCCGTTCGCGCAGGCCGAGTTCGGCGAGGATCGCGTCGGTGTCGGCGCCGTGCGGGCGGCCCGCCCAGTGGATCGCGCCCGGGGTCGCGGAGAGCCGGAAGAGGACGTTCTGCATGCGCAGGGGCCCGAGTTCCGGGTCGTCGACCGTGGTGAGGGTGTTGAGGGCCGCGTACTGGGGATCGGTCATGACGTCGCGTACGTCCTGGACGGGAGCGACCGCGGCCTCCGCCTTCTCGAACGCCTCGATCACCTCGGCGCGGGTGCGCCGGGCGATCCAGCCGCCGACCGCCTCGTCGAGGACGTCGGCGTGGCGCGCCCGGTCCGCGCCCGAGGCGAACCACGGCTCCGCGATCAGTTCCGGGCGGCCGACCAGCCGCATCAGCCGCTCCGCTACCGACTGGGCCGAGGTGGAGACGGCGACCCACTTGCCGTCCGCCGTGCGGTAGGTGTTGCGGGGCGCGTTGTTGGTGGAGCGGTTGCCGGTGCGGGGCTGGACGTGGCCGAGCTGGTCGTACCAGAGCGGCTGGGGGCCGAGGACGGTGAGGATCGGCTCGATGATCGCCATGTCCACCACCTGCCCCTCGCCCGTGCGGTCGCGGGCCGTGAGCGCGGTGAGCACCGCGTACGCCGTGGCCAGGCCCGCGATCGAGTCGGCGAGGCCGAACGGCGGCAGCGTCGGGGGTCCTTCGGGATCGCCGGTGATCGCGGCGAAACCGCTCATCGCCTCGGCGAGGGTGCCGAAGCCGGGGCGGCGGGAGCAGGGGCCGAACTGGCCGAAGCCGGTGACGCGGGTGAGGACGAGGCGGGGGTTGGCGGCGCTCAGCTCCGCCCAGCCGAGTCCCCACTTCTCCAGGGTGCCGGGGCGGAAGTTCTCGATGACCACGTCGGCGGTGGCGGCGAGCCGCAGCAGCGTGTCGTGGCCGCCGGGTGTCGACAGGTCGAGGGTCATGGTGCGCTTGTTGCGGCCGAGCAGCTTCCACCACAGGCCGACGCCGTCCTTCGAAGGGCCGTGGCCGCGGGAGGGGTCGGGGCGTGTGGGGTGCTCGACCTTGACGACCTCGGCGCCGAAGTCGCCGAGCATGGTGGCGGCGAGCGGGCCCGCGAAGAGGGTGGCGAGGTCGAGGACGCGGATGCCGGTGAGGGGAGCTGTCATGGCGTACGGCCCGCCTCGTCGTCGATCTCCTTGCGGTACGGCATGGACGCCGAGGCGCCGGGCCGCTGCACGGAGAGCGCGGCGGCCGACGAGGCCCAGGTCAGCGCCTTCACCACGGAGGCGCCCTCGGCCAGCGCCACGGCGAGGGTGCCCGCGAAGGTGTCGCCCGCGCCCGTCGTGTCGACCGCGGGCACCCGCGGGGCGGCCACCGTGACCGGTTCGGTGTCGCGGGCCGCGTACAGGCTGCCGCGCGAGCCGAGTGTGATGACGACCTCGGGGACCTGGGAGAGGAGTGAGCGGGCGGCGGCGGACGGGTCGTCGATGATGCCGGTGAGGGCGGCGGCCTCGTGCTCGTTGGGCAGCAACAGGTCGGTGGCGTCCAGGAGTTCGGGGGGCAGGTGTTGTGCGGGAGCCGGCGTGAGAACGGTGCGTACGCCGTGGCGGCGGGCGGCCCGCGCGGCGGCGAGCACGCCCTCGACCGGCACCTCCAGCTGGAGCAGCAGGGCGTCGGCGGAGGCGATGAGGCCCTCGTCGCCGGGGGTGAGGGCGGTGACGGTGCCGTTGGCGCCGGGGACGACGACGATCGCGTTGCCGCCGTCGTCGTCCACGACGATGTGGGCGGTGCCGGTCGGGCCCTCGACGGTGCGCAGCATGTCCGTGTCGACGCCGGAGTGTTCGAGGGCGGAGCGGAGCTGGGTGCCGTAGGCGTCGGTGCCCACCGCGCCGATCATCGAGACGGTGGCGCCCGCGCGGGCCGCCGCGACGGCCTGGTTGGCGCCCTTGCCGCCGGGGGCGGTGCGGAACTCGCGTCCCGTCACGGTCTCACCGCGCCGCGGGGCCTTCGCGACGTACGCGACGAGGTCCATGTTCGCGCTGCCGAGGACGGCGATGTGGGGGGTGGGGGTCATGAGTGGTGCGCCTCCCGGGCGGTGAGTTCTGCGAGGGTGTCGAAGCCGATGCCGTCGAAGTCGCCGACGGAGGTGGCGAGCCGGTTCTTGAGGGGCGCCGTCCAGTGGCCGGGGAGACGGTCCGGGTGCCCGGCGATGAGGCCCGCGACGGAGCCCGCGGTCGCGCCGTTCGAATCGGTGTCCCAGCCGCCGGAGACGGCGCGGGTGATCGATCCGGTGAAGTCGCCTTTGGCGTGGGTGAGGGCGGCGGCGAGGAGGGCGGCGTTGGGCAGTACGTGGACCCAGTGGTGGTTCGCGTACGTCTCGTGGAGCCGGTCCACCACGTCGTCGAAGTCCCTTGTGCGAGCCGCCAATTGCATGCCGCCGCTGACCGCGCGGGAGAGGCGGGAGTCCGCGGGTACGGTGGCGAGTCCCGCGCGCAGGCAGCCGTGGACGTCCGCGTGCCCGGCCGCCGCCTCGGCGATCGTCGCGGCCACGAACATCGCGCCGTACACGCCGTTCGCGGTGTGGGTCAGGACGGCGTCGCGGCGGGCCTGCCCGGCGGCGGCCGCCGGAGCGCCGGGGTTGGTCCAGCCGTGCAGGTCGGCGCGGATGAGGGCACCGATCCACTCGCGGAAGGGGTTGTGGTGGGTGGCGGTGTGCGGGGGCTCGATGCCCTGGAGGAGGTTGCGGTAGGCGACGCGCTCGGCGGTGAAGGTGCGGCCCGCGGGCAGCTCATCGAGCCAGAGCCGCGCCACGTCCGCCGTGGTGAAGGCCTTGCCGTGGCGCTGCAGCAGAAGCAGGTTGAGCAGCGGGTAGTTGAGATCGTCGTCCTCGGGCATGCCGTCGATGTTCTCGGCGAGGGAAGTGGCCGCGGAGCGCTTGTTCCAGGGGTACGCCGCCTTGAGCTCGGGCGGCAGGCCGCGCTCGGTGAACCAGGTGGTGAGGGGCCAGTTACCGGTCGCCCGGGCGAGGCCGCGGATGCCGTCGAGGGGCAGCTTCTCCACGGGTTTGCCCAGCAGGCAGCCGGCGGCCCTGCCGAGCCAGGCGGCGTGCAGCCGGTGCCGCAGCCCGTCCTCGTCGGGTGCCGCGCCGCCGGTGTCCGGCGCCGTGGGGACGGGCTCGTCGTGCCACGGCCCGGGCGCCAGTTCGTCAAGGAGCTGCTCCGCGAGGGCCCGCAGGCGGGCGGGGGCCGGGCCCGGTGACGCGCCCGCGCGGAGCGGGGCCGGGTGGCCGCCCGCCGCGAGCCAGCGGGCGCGCACCGAGGTGACGGCGCGCCCCTCCTGCTCGGCCTGGTGGAGCTCGTGGCCGATCAGGTCCTCCGGCTGGACCCAGGTCAGCCGGATCATCGCGTGGCCGTCAGGGCCGTGAACGCGGACTCGTGGGTACGCCGGCGGCGTACGTCCCTGGCGAAGATCTCCTCGGCCACCTCGGTCAGCGCCGCCGCCGGGGCACGCAGGTCGAGACGGCTGGCCTCGGCGACCTGTCCGGCCCACTCCGCGGGGACCGCCGCCTCGCCGCGCAGCGCGCCCACGATCGCGCCGCTCATCGTGGCGATGGAGTCGCAGTCGCGGCCGTAGTTGACCGAGGCGAGCACGGTGCGGCGGTAGTCGGCCTCGCCGACCAGGAGCATGCCGAGGGCGACCGGCAGCTCCTCGATGGCGTGCAGGCGGGAGGGGCGGCGGGCGCCGAGGGACGGGGCGCGGTAGTCGGGACCGACGGTGTCGAAGGGGGCGACGGCGGCGCGCAGCGGAGCCAGCGCCGCCTCGAAGTCCCGGTACCGCGCGGCGACTTCGGCCACCGCCTCGATCGCCGCACGCGTGCCGTCCTTCGCCAGACCGACGCACGCCTCGATCACCGAGTCCGTCGTGGCGCCCGGCGCGCAGGCCGCCGCCACCGCCGCCGCGAAGACGCCCGCCGCCTCCCGGCCGTACGAGGACTGGTGGGCGCCCGCGATGTCGAGGGCCTCGGCGTACGCGGCCCGCGGATCCGCCGCGTTGACCAGGCCGACCGGTGCCATGTACATCGCCGCGCCGCAGTTGACGATGTTGCCGGTGCCGGCCTCGCGCGGGTCGACGTGGCCGTAGTGGAGACGGGTGGCGAGCCACTTCTCGGCGAGGAAGATCCGGTGCAGCGGGAGCGCCTCGGCCTCCAGCTCCGGGATCCAGCGCGGGTTCGTCATCAGGTCGGGGACGAGGTGGTCGGCCACGGCGTAGGCGTCGAGGTGGTCGCGGACCGTGGCGTACACCCGGATCAGGGCGTGGGTCATCAGGGTGTCGTCGGTGACGTGCCCGTCGCCCTTGTGGTACGGCGCGATGGGGCGGGCCGTGCGCCAGCGGTCGCCGTTCCAGGGGCCGACGATGCCGCGCACCCGACCGCCGTGCCGCTCGGCGATCTGCTGGGGCGTGTACCCCTCGACGGGCCCGCCGAGCGCGTCACCGACCGCGGCGCCGACGAGGCTGCCCGTGATGCGGCAGGACAGGGAGGGCTCGGACGGTACCGGCTCGGAGGGCGGTTCATCAGTACGCGGCGTCATGGTCGTCATGTCGGGATTGTCCCCTTGGAGTGACCAGTTCCGTGTCTGCCAGATGCCCGGCGAGTTCCACCAGATCGGTGCCCGCGAGGCGGGGCAGGGCGCAGCCGGAGAGGGTGCGGCAGGCGTCGCGCCACGCCTCGGGGATCGCGGCCGCCGTCCCCAGTACGCCGGTGAGCGCGCCAGCCAGCGCGGGCGCGGAGTCCGCGACGCGCGACAGGCAGGCGGCGGCGGGCACCGCCTCGCCGATGCGGCCACGGGCCGCGGTCGTCAGGGCGAGGGCGACCGGGACGGTCTCGGCGGCGGCGATGCCGTAGCTGTAGACGTGGTCGACGATCTGGTGCTCAAGGAGCGGTACGAGGGCGAAGGCGCCGTCGTCCGCCTGGGCGCGGGCCATCTTCACGGCGTGCCGGGCGTTGCGGCCGATCTCCGTGTGCGCGGGGAGCTGGGCGAGGGCGGCGTCCACGGCGGTGTCGACGTCGGCGTCGGCGAGGGCGGCGGCGATCGCCGCCGCCATGGCGCGGGCGCCGTGCGTGCCGTCGCCGTCCTGGGTGTAGCGGGCGTCGAACTCCGCGAGGTCCGCGGCACGTTCGGGGTCGCCGGGGTGGGCCAGGGCGAGCACACAGGCGCGTACGCAGGCCGCGTCGTCGAAGTAGTGCGGGTTGTCGTGGCCGGTGGCGGGGGGCCGCAGACCGGCGGCAAGATTGCCGAGGCCCGCGCGCACGGAGATCCGGGCGCGCAGGGGCGGCACGGCGGACTCGACCTCCGGGGCGCGGGCCGCCGCCGCGGCGATCTCGGCGGCGAGGGTGTTCCAGGCGAGGTCCAGGGCCGCGCGGATCCGGCGGTCCGGGGACAGCCGCGCGTCCAGGGTGCCGTCCGCCGCGCGAAGCAGCGACTCGGCGGTGAAGGCCGCCCATTCGGCGTCGTCGGAGGGGCCGAGGCGCAGCGGTTCAGGGGGCTGGTTCAGGGCGATGGGGACGGGGAGGGTGGTCGTGGCGTTCTGCTCGGCGAAGGTGTCGAGCTCGCGGGTGAGCCGCCGTGTCCACTCGGGCATGCGGGACGCTCTGTGCCGCGCGGCGGGCCACCCGGCGGCGTCGCCTGCGGCGAGCCCGAGGAGGAGGGCTTCGGCGGTGCGGCTCCGCTCCAGAGCGGGCGCGGGTTGGTCTGTTGCGGTGCTGGACGGTGCGGGGCAAATGGGTGGGTGGGTGGGAAGGATCCGCCGCGGAGCGGCGGGGTTCGAGGTGTGGGGCGATGCGACGCCGGGGAGCGGCGGAGGCGAGCCGCACCCCGGCACCGGCGGAGGCGAGCCGCACCCCGGCACCGGCGGAGGCGAGCCGCACCCCGGCACCGCCGGAGGCGAGCCGCACCCCGGCCCGGCGGGGTCCCCTGGCGTCACGAGACCCCGCCCGCGGGGGCCAGGAGATCGGCCACGTCCAGGACGTGGCGCCCCCGCATGGAGGGAAGACAACTGCCCCGCACCGGCCCGATCGCCGCAGCCCAGGGCGCCGGGATCGCCGAGGCGCCACACGTGGCGCCGGAGAGCGCCCCCGCGACCGCCCCCGTCGTGTCCGCGTCCCGCCCCATGTTCACCGCGGAGAGCACCGCGCCGCGAAAGTCCCCGCGCGCCACCGCGTACGCCCCGAACGCGAGACCCACCGCCTCGGGCGCGAGGTCCGTCCAGGGGTAGCCGCCGATGACCACCGCGGAGCGGACCGCCCGCTCGCCCCGGTGCGCGACCGCCACCGCGCGCCGCAGGGAGCGAGCCGTCCAGCAGTCGTCCGGGATGACGGAGAGAGCCGCCGTCACGACGGCGTCCACCCGCGCTCCGCCCATCGCCGCCGCGACGCCCGCCGCCACCGCCTGGCCGCCGTAGATGCCCTCGCCGTCATGGCTGACGGAGCCGTCGACCGCGACGAGGCGGGCCGCCTCGCCGGGGCGGCCCGCGGCGAAGACGCCGAAGGGCGCGGCCCGCATCGCGAGACCGTCGCTCCACGCGTGCCGGTGCTGGGCGGAGATGGGCGCGGCCAGGCCCCTGCGCAGGTTCTCCAGGGTGCCGCGCTCGCTGAAGCCCGCGCCGCGGAACGGGCCCTCGTCCAGGTCGGCGATCCACTCGTGCCAGGCCGCCTCGACGTGGGCGACCGTCAGCGCGGAGCCGTGCCGGGCGAGGAGAAGGCCGGAGAAGATCGCGTACTCGGTGTCGTCCGTGCCCGCCGGGTGCTCGGCCACGTACCCCGTGATGCGGCCCCAGCGGCGACGGATCTCGGACGGCTTCATGTTCTCGGCGGGGGCGCCGAGCGCGTCGCCGACCGCGAGGCCGAGCAGCGCGCCGCGCGCCCGCTCGCGGAGGTCGTCGGCGCCGCCGGGCGCCGTGGCCGAGGGAACGCATGCGATGGACGCCATGCCGTGCCTCCCTTGTACGCGGACCCGCGCACACCCGCGCGAAGGTGCGCGGGTGTGCACGGACCGCTGGATGCGGTCCTTGCTGCATCCCTGCCACGCGAGACGCTCACACGAGCACGCATGAGCTCAGATCACCCCTTCGCCCGTCGCGGAGGCGCGTCCCGTGGCCGGACAACCGCCCCCACCACGGCGCGTTTTCGCAGGTAAGTACGGCCTTCCTTGCTGGCGGGAGATTTTTTTCGCGCGTACTTTCGAGGTGTCCGACCACGCACGAGGGGGCTCACCATGGCGATCATCGAGACCGAAGCGACGCTGCACGAGGCGCACCGCGACAACCACACCCACCGCGATGTGAACGGCGGCTGGCTGCGCCCGGCGGTCTTCGGCGCGATGGACGGGCTCGTCTCCAACCTCGCCCTGATGACCGGCGTGGCGGGCGGCTCCGTCTCGCAGCAGACCATCGTCATCACCGGTCTCGCGGGGCTCGCCGCGGGAGCCTTCTCCATGGCGGCGGGCGAGTACACCTCCGTGGCCTCGCAGCGCGAGCTCGTCGAGGCCGAACTGGACATCGAGCGCCGTGAGCTGCGCAAGCATCCCGCGGACGAGGAGCGCGAGCTCGCCGAGCTGTACGCCTCGCGCGGCGTCGAGCCCGGACTGGCCCGCGAGGTCGCCCGGCAGCTGTCCAAGGACCCCGAGCAGGCCCTGGAGATCCACGCCCGCGAGGAGCTCGGCATCGACCCCGGCGACCTGCCCTCGCCGACCGTCGCCGCGGTCTCGTCCTTCGGCTCGTTCGCGCTCGGCGCGCTGCTTCCCGTCCTGCCGTACCTGCTCGGCGCCACCGTGCTCTGGCCCGCCCTGCTGCTCGCGATGATCGGCCTCTTCGCCTGCGGCGCGGTGGTGGCCAAGGTCACCGCGCGGTCCTGGTGGTTCAGCGGTCTGCGGCAGCTCGCGCTCGGTGGGGCCGCGGCCGGTGTGACGTACGCCCTGGGCGGGCTGTTCGGTACGGCCGTAGGATGAGCCGCCGCAGGGGTATGCGAGAGCTCGCATAAGTTTCCGTTACTCGGCGGTTTCGAGTGGCTGATCGCGGGGCATGAGCCGTAAGCGCTGCGGGCAATGAGGCCTGCTTCGCTCAGGGCCTGTCCGAAGGCGGGCTCCCAGGGCCGTCGGTCACGGATCTGTCCGCAGGGTCCCCGCGAACCGCTCCCCACTCCGCGAGCGGTGTCCACATGGTGGAATGAGCTATCCGCTTTTCGAGAAGCGTTCCATCATGTAACCTGCACGAAATTTCGCCAGGGCCAACGTCGTCCCTCGCCTTTCACCAATGCCTCGACGACGACGGGAGTGCCGATGCGTACCCACGCCTGGTCGCCCATGGACGGTCGCCCCGCCCCCCAGGGGCTGTACGACCCCCGCAACGAACACGACGCCTGCGGTGTCGGGTTCGTGGCCACTCTGACCGGTGTGGCCAGCCATGAACTGGTCGAACAGGCGCTGACCGTACTGCGCAACCTCGAGCACCGCGGCGCCACCGGCTCCGAGCCGGACTCGGGTGACGGTGCGGGCATCCTGCTCCAGGTCCCCGACGCCTTCCTGCGCGAGGTGGCCGGATTCCAGCTGCCCGCGGCCGGCGCCTACGCCGTCGGCATCGCCTTCCTCCCGGTGGACACCGCCGGTACGACCGAGGGAGCCGTCTCACAGATCGAGACGATCGCCTCCGAGGAGGGCCTGACGGTCCTCGGCTGGCGCGACGTGCCCGTCGCCCCCGAGCTGCTCGGCGCCACCGCGCGCTCGACCATGCCCGTCTTCCGGCAGGTCTTCGTCGCCGACGGCGACACCACGGGCCTGGAGCTGGACCGCAAGGCCTTCCTGCTGCGCAAGCGCGCCGAGCGCGAGGCCGGGACGTACTTCCCCTCGCTCTCGTCCCGCACGATCGTCTACAAGGGCATGCTGACCACCGGCCAGCTGGAGCCGTTCTTCCCCGACCTGTCCGACCGCCGCTTCGCCACGGCCGTCGCGCTCGTCCACTCCCGCTTCTCGACGAACACCTTCCCGAGCTGGCCGCTCGCGCACCCGTACCGCTTCGTCGCGCACAACGGCGAGATCAACACGGTCAAGGGCAACCGCAACTGGATGCGGGCCCGCGAGTCGCAGCTCGCCTCCGAGCTGTTCGGCGCCGGGAACAAGAGCCTCGACCGCCTCTTCCCGATCTGTACGCCGGACGCCTCCGACTCCGCGTCCTTCGACGAGGTGCTGGAACTCCTGCACCTCGGCGGCCGCTCGCTCCCGCACTCCGTCCTGATGATGATCCCCGAGGCCTGGGAGAACCACGCCTCCATGGACCCGGCACGGCGCGCCTTCTACCAGTACCACTCCACGATGATGGAGCCCTGGGACGGCCCGGCCTGCGTCACCTTCACCGACGGCACCCAGGTCGGCGCGGTCCTCGACCGCAACGGCCTGCGCCCGGGCCGCTACTGGGTCACCGACGACGGCCTCGTCGTCCTCGGCTCCGAGGTCGGCGTCCTGGACATCGACCCCGCGAAGGTCGTCCGCAAGGGCCGCCTGCAGCCCGGCCGGATGTTCCTCGTCGACACCGCCGAGCACCGCATCGTCGAGGACGACGAGATCAAGGCGTCGCTGGCCGCCGAGAAGCCGTACCAGGAGTGGCTGGAAGCCGGCGAGATCGAGCTCTCCGACCTGCCCGAGCGCGAGCACATCGTGCACACGCACGCCTCCGTCACGCGCCGCCAGCAGACCTTCGGCTACACCGAGGAAGAGCTGCGCATCATCCTCGCGCCGATGGCCAAGACCGGCGGCGAGCCGCTCGGCTCCATGGGCACGGACACCCCCATCGCGGCCCTCTCCGCCCGCCCGCGGCTGATCTTCGACTACTTCACGCAGCTGTTCGCGCAGGTCACCAACCCGCCGCTTGACGCCATCCGGGAAGAGCTCGTCACCTCGCTGCACAGCTCGCTCGGCCCGCAGGGCAACCTGCTCGACCCGACCGCCGCCTCCTGTCGCAGCGTCACCCTGCCCTTCCCGGTGATCGACAACGACGAGCTCGCCAAGCTCATCCACATCAACGCCGACGGCGACATGCCCGGCATGAAGGCCGCGACGCTCTCCGGCCTCTACCGCGTCAGCGGGGGCGGCGCCGCCCTCGCCGCCCGCATCGACGAGATCTGCTCCGAGGCCGACGCCGCCATAGAGGCCGGCGCCCGCCTGATCGTGCTCTCCGACCGGCACTCCGACGCCGAGCACGCGCCGATCCCCTCGCTGCTGCTCACCTCGGCCGTCCACCACCACCTCATCCGCACCAAGCAGCGCACCCAGGTAGGCCTGCTCGTCGAGGCGGGCGATGTGCGCGAGGTCCACCACGTAGCCCTCCTCATCGGCTACGGCGCCGCGGCCGTCAACCCCTACCTGGCGATGGAGTCCGTCGAGGACCTCGTCCGCGCGGGCACCTTCCTGCCGGGCATGGAGGCCGAGCAGGCCATCCGCAACCTGATCCACGCCCTCGGCAAGGGCGTCCTGAAGGTCATGTCCAAGATGGGCATCTCCACCGTCGCCTCCTACCGCGGCGCCCAGGTCTTCGAGGCCATCGGTCTCGAAAGGGCCTTCGTCGAGCGGTACTTCAGCGGTACGACGACGAAGATCGGCGGCGCCGGGCTCGACGTCGTCGCCCAGGAGGTCGCCGCCCGGCACGCCAAGGCCTACCCGGCCTCCGGCGTCCCCTCCGCGCACCGCGCCCTCGACATCGGCGGCGAGTACCAGTGGCGCCGCGAGGGCGAGCCGCACCTGTTCGACCCCGAGACGGTCTTCCGCCTCCAGCACTCCACGCGCAACCGCCGCTACGACGTCTTCAAGCAGTACACGGACCGCGTGAACGAGCAGTCCGAGCGGCTGATGACGCTGCGCGGCCTGTTCGAGCTCAAGTCGGACCGCCCGTCGATCCCCGTCGACGAGGTCGAGCCCGCCTCCGAGATCGTCAAGCGCTTCTCGACCGGCGCCATGTCGTACGGCTCCATCTCCAAGGAGGCGCACGAGACCCTCGCCATCGCCATGAACCAGCTGGGCGGCAAGTCCAACACCGGTGAGGGCGGCGAGGACCCCGAGCGCCTGTACGACCCGGCGCGCCGCTCCTCGATCAAGCAGGTCGCCTCCGGCCGCTTCGGCGTCACCAGCGAGTACCTCGTCAACGCCGACGACATCCAGATCAAGATGGCGCAGGGCGCGAAGCCCGGCGAGGGCGGCCAGCTGCCAGGACACAAGGTCTACCCGTGGGTCGCCAAGACGCGTCACTCGACGCCCGGCGTCGGCCTCATCTCGCCGCCGCCGCACCACGACATCTACTCCATCGAAGACCTCGCCCAGCTGATCCACGACCTGAAGAACGCGAACCCGCAGGCGCGGATCCACGTCAAGCTGGTCTCCGAGGTCGGCGTCGGCACGGTCGCCGCGGGCGTCTCCAAGGCCCACGCGGACGTCGTCCTCATCTCCGGGCACGACGGCGGCACCGGCGCCTCCCCGCTGACCTCCCTGAAGCACGCGGGCGGCCCCTGGGAGCTCGGCCTCGCCGAGACCCAGCAGACCCTGCTCCTCAACGGCCTGCGCGACCGCATCGTCGTACAGACCGACGGCCAGCTCAAGACCGGCCGCGACGTCATCATCGCCGCGCTGCTCGGCGCCGAGGAGTTCGGTTTCGCGACCGCGCCGCTCGTCGTCTCGGGCTGCGTCATGATGCGCGTCTGCCACCTGGACACCTGCCCGGTCGGCATCGCCACGCAGAACCCGGCGCTGCGGGACCGCTTCTCCGGCAAGGCCGAGTACATCGTCAACTTCTTCGAGTTCATCGCCGAAGAGGTCCGCGAGCTCCTCGCCGAACTCGGCTTCCGCTCCATCGAGGAGGCCGTCGGCCACGCCGAACTCCTCGACACCGACAAGGCCGTCAGCCACTGGAAGGCGCAGGGACTCGACCTGGCACCGCTGTTCCACGTGCCGTCGCTGCCCGCGGGCGCCGTCCGGCACCGGATCGCGTCCCAGGACCACGGCCTGGAGAAGGCGCTCGACAACGAGCTGATCAAGCTCGCCGCCGACGCGCTCGCCGCGGCCGGCGTGGCGGACGCCCACCCGGTCCGCGCACAGGTCCCCATCCGCAACATCAACCGCACGGTCGGCACCATGCTCGGCCACGAGGTGACGAAGAAGTTCGGCGGCGCGGGCCTGCCCGACGACACCATCGACATCACCTTCACCGGATCCGCGGGCCAGTCCTTCGGCGCCTTCGTGCCGCGCGGTGTGACGCTGCGCCTGGAGGGCGACGCCAACGACTACGTCGGCAAGGGCCTCTCCGGCGGCCGCATCATCGTCCGCCCGGACCGCGGCGCCGATCACCTCGCCGAGTACTCGACCATCGCGGGCAACACCATCGCGTACGGCGCGACCGGCGGCGAGCTGTTCCTGCGCGGCCGCACCGGCGAGCGCTTCTGCGTCCGCAACTCCGGTGCGACGGTGGTCTCCGAGGGCGTGGGCGACCACGGCTGCGAGTACATGACCGGCGGCCACGCGGTCGTCCTCGGCGAGACCGGACGCAACTTCGCGGCCGGCATGTCCGGCGGCATCGCATACGTCATCGACCTCGACCGCGACAACGTCAACGCCGGCAACGCCGCGGCCGTCGAGCCCCTCGACGAGAGCGACAAGCAGTGGCTGCACGACGTCGTGCGCCGCCACCAGGAGGAGACGGGCTCCACCGTCGCCGAGAAGCTGCTCGCCGAGTGGGACACCGCCGTGCAGCGCTTCAGCAGGATCATCCCCACCACGTACAAGGCAGTGCTCGCCGCCAAGGACGCCGCCGAGCGGGCCGGTCTCTCCCAGACCGAGATCACCGAGAAGATGATGGAGGCGGCGACCAATGGCTGATCCCAAGGGCTTTCTGAACCACGGCCGCGAGGTCGCGCGGACCCGCCCGGTCGACGAGCGCGTCAAGGACTGGAACGAGGTCTACGTTCCCGGCTCGCTCCTGCCGATCATCTCCAAGCAGGCCTCGCGCTGCATGGACTGCGGCATCCCGTTCTGCCACAACGGCTGCCCGCTCGGGAACCTCATCCCGGAGTGGAACGACTACGCCTACCGCGAGGACTGGTCGGCCGCTCAGGAGCGGCTGCACGCCACGAACAACTTCCCGGAGTTCACCGGGCGGCTCTGCCCGGCCCCGTGCGAGTCGGCGTGCGTGCTCGGCATCAACCAGCCGCCCGTCACCATCAAGAACGTCGAGGTCTCGATCATCGACCAGGCCTGGGACCGCGGCGACGTCGCGCCCCAGGCGCCGGAGCGCCTCTCCGGCAAGACCGTCGCGGTCATCGGCTCGGGCCCCGCGGGCCTGGCCGCCGCCCAGCAGCTGACGCGGGCCGGACACACCGTCGCCGTCTACGAGCGCGCCGACCGCATCGGCGGCCTGCTGCGCTACGGCATCCCCGAGTTCAAGATGGAGAAGCGGCACATCAACCGCCGCATCGAGCAGATGCGCGCGGAGGGCACCAAGTTCCGCACCGGCGTGGAGATCGGCCGCGACATCGACGCGGCGAAGCTGCGCAGGCGCTACGACGCGGTCGTCATCGCCGCCGGCGCCACCACCGCCCGCGACCTGCCCGTCCCCGGCCGGGAACTCAAGGGCATCTACCAGGCCATGGAGTACCTGCCGCTGGCCAACAAGGTCCAGGAGGGCGACTACGTCACCACGCCCGTCTCCGCCGAGGGCAAGCACGTCGTCGTCATCGGCGGCGGCGACACCGGCGCGGACTGCGTGGGCACCGCCCACCGCCAGGGCGCGGCCTCCGTGACCCAGCTGGAGATCATGCCGAGGCCGGGCGAGGACCGCGCCCCGCACCAGCCGTGGCCGACCTTCCCCATGCTGTACAAGGTCACCTCCGCGCACGAGGAGGGCGGCGAGCGCGTCTACGCCGTCAACACCACGCACTTCGAGGGGGACGAGGAGGGCAACGTCCAGTTCCTGCACCTCGTCGAGGTGGAGTTCATCGAGGGCAAGCTGACCCCGAAGCCGGGCACCGAGCGCAAGATCCCCGCCCAGCTCGTCACCCTCGCCATGGGCTTCACCGGCACGGACCGCGAGAACGGCCTCGTGGACCAGTTCGGCCTCGAACTCGACGCGCGCGGCAACATCGCGCGGGACGCCGAGTTCCAGACGAACGTCCCCGGCGTCTTCGTCGCAGGCGACGCCGGCCGGGGCCAGTCGCTCATCGTCTGGGCCATCGCCGAGGGCCGCTCGGCGGCGCGCGGCGTGGACAGCTTCCTCACCGGTGCGAGTGATCTTCCGGCCCCGATCCGCCCGACGGACCGCGCCCTGACCGCCTAGCCCGTACGGTCTGCTTCCGTACGACCTCTCAGACGTCCCGTACAACGGCGTACGGAACTGAGCGGCGCCCGCCCCGTCCCCGACCGGACCCGGGCGGGCGTCGTGGCGTCCGGGGCCGCGTCCCACCGGTGGAGCCGGTCCAGGCCGAGCTCCTTGATCAGCACGACGCGGGAGAGCGCGAGCGCCGCGACGGGGACGCGGAACAGCACGGCGGCCGACGTGACGATGCGCCCGGACCGGTGAACGGGTGCGTTGCGTGGGGCGCAATGCTATGAGCGTATGTTGCGTCACTCGCAACCCTCATTACGGTTCGGCCGCTTATACCAATGGGTCTAGACCGCCTAGGCCCGGTGTGACCACAATCGCTCCCACCAATCGGAACCTGGAGGGGGCCGGCATGAATCGACGTGTCATCGCCGCTGGTTGTATCGCCATGAGTCTCGGACTGACCGCTACGGCGTGCGGTGGCGATGACGGCGACGACGGCGGCAGCGCCACCGACGGCAAGGGCAAGACCCTCACCGTATGGATCATGGAGGGGACCAACCCCGACGCGCGGCCCTTCTTCAAGGAGGCGGGAGACGCCTTCGAGAAGAAGACCGGCGCCAAGATCAAGGTCGAGTACCAGCAGTGGGCCACCGCCCAGAAGAAGTTCACCACCGCCATCGAGGGCGGCGCCGACCAGGTGCCCGACGTGGCGGAGGTCGGCACCACCTGGCTCCCGCAGTTCGCCGACGCCGAGGCGCTCGTCGACGTGACGGACGACGTGAAGAAGTCCGGCCTCGGTGACGACCTCGTCGCGGGCCTGAAGGACGCGGGAACGCTCGACGGCAAGCAGTACGGCATGCCGTGGTACGCGGGCGTCCGCTCGATCGTGTACCGCAAGGACATCTTCGAGAAGCACCACCTGAAGGCCCCCACGACCTGGAAGGAGCTGGAGTCCACCGCGAAGACGCTGAAGTCGAAGGAGCCGGACCTGGTTCCGTTCCCGGTGGCGGGCGGCGCGGAGATGTTCGCCATGCCCTTCGTCTGGGGCGCCGGCGGCGACCTCGCCAAGGAGGAGGGCGGCAAGTACACCGCCGCCATCAACTCCCCGGAGTCCATCAAGGGCATCGAGTTCTACACCGGCCTCGCCACCAAGGACAAGGTCTCCCCGGCCAAGGTCAACACCTGGACGGAGAAGGAGGTCGGCGACGCCTGGAACAAGGGTGAGGTCGCGATGTCCATCGGCGGCAACTGGACACCGAAGGCCATCACCGACAACAACCCCAAGCTCAAGGGCAAGCTCGGGGTCGTCCCGATCCCCGGTCAGAACGGCGGCATGTCCAAGTCGTTCCTCGGCGGCTCCTACCTCTCCACCTTCAAGTCGCACAAGCAGGCGCTGGCCTGGGAGTTCGTGAAGATGCTGACCACCGGTGAGTTCGCCGCCAAGTGGGCCGAGCAGACCAACTACTTCCCCGGCCAGAACTCCGAACTGAAGAAGATCGAGGCCAAGAAGGACCCGCTGGTCGAGCCGTTCGCCAAGCAGATGATCGAGGCCGGGGCCACCATGCCCAAGACCAAGGCGTACAGCGAGATGCAGGCCTCCAAGGTCGTTCCGGCCATGATCCAGTCCATCCTGACCGGCAAGTCCAGCGTCAAGGAGGCGGCGGACAAGGCGGCCAAGGACGTGAACGCGATTCTCGCGAAGGACAAGTGAACGAGGGCGAGTTCGGCACTGTGAAGGACGCGACTGTCGTGAAGGACACGCCCGTCGGCGGCGGGCCGAAGATCCCGGCCCGCCGCGGCCCCCGGCAACAGCCCGACGGCGGGGCACAGGCGGCCCTGCGCCGCAAGAAACTGATCACGAGCACCCGGCCCTGGCTGCTGCTCGCGCCGTCCCTCGTGGTCCTCGTGGGCCTGCTGCTCTGGCCGCTGATCCAGGTCGGCAAGCTCTCCCTGCAGGACTACGAGGTCAAGTTCGGCGGCGGCAAGGGCACGTTCACCGGCTTCGACCACTACAGCGACCTGCTCTCCAGCAGCCTGCTGTGGCAGACGGTCCTGCCCAACACCGTCTTCTTCGCCGTCGCCTGCGTCGGCCTCACCGTCGCGCTCGGCACCCTGGTGGCCCTGCTGCTCAACCGCCTCGGCGCCACCTGGCGGATGATCTGCTCGATCGCGATCCTCGCCGCCTGGGCGATGCCCGCGGTCACCGGCACGTACGTCTGGATCTGGCTCTTCCAGCCGCAGGACGGCATGGCGAGCCAGCTCGCGGGCTCGATCGGCCTGATCGACCCCGAGACCACCAACTGGTTCACCGAGCGCGGTCCGTTCTACGCCATCGCCACGCTCAACGTCGTCCACCACGGCTTCCCCTTCGTCGCCATCACCGTCCTCGCGGGACTCATGACGATCCCCAAGGAGCTGTACGAGGCGGGGGAGCTCGACGGGGCCAACGCCTGGCAGCGGTTCTGGAACATCACCGTGCCGACGATCAAGCCCGTCTTCCTCGTGGTGACCATCCTCTCCACCATCTGGGACTTCAAGGTCTTCACCCAGGTCTATCTGCAACCCGGCGGCGACGGCTCCAACGAGGACGTCTACAACCTCGGCGTCTTCTCCTACATCCAGGCCTTCGCCAAGAACGACTACGGCACGGGAGCCGCGGCCGCGGTCCTGCTCACCGTGCTGCTCCTGGCCATCACCGTCGTCTACATCCGCACGCTGTTCCGCCAGGGGGAGGAGGACCTGTGACCACCCGCCGCACCACTCTCGCCGCACGCGTCGGCCTGCCGGCCGCCGTCGTCGGCCTGCTCCTCTTCACGCTCTTCCCCGTCTACTGGATGATCTCCACGGCGCTCGACCCGAAGGCCTCCGTGCGCGGCTCGGACGTGCTGCCGAGCGGCCTGAGCCTCGAACACTTCGAGTTCGTCTTCGACAAGGGCAACTTCGGTACGTACCTGCTGAACTCGGCGGTCGTCGGCATCGCCACGATCGTCGCGGCCGCGCTGCTCTCGCTCTTCGCGGCCATCGCGGTGGCACGGTTCAAGTTCCGCTTCCGCACCTCCGTGCTGATCATGATCCTGATCGTGCAGATGGTGCCGCTGGAGGCGCTGGTCATCCCGCTCTTCATCCAGATGCGGGACTACGACATGCTCAACTCCCTGCTGGGGCTGAGCGTCGTCTACATCGCCCTCTCGCTCCCGTTCGCCATCTGGACGCTGCGCGGCTTCGTCGCCACCGTGCCCAAGGAGGTCGAGGAGGCGGCGTACATCGACGGCGCTTCCTGGCCGCGGATGTTCTGGTCGGTGCTGCTCCCGCTGGTGGCGCCGGGGCTCGTGGCCACCTCGATCTTCGCCTTCATCACGGCGTGGAACGAGTTCGTCTTCGCGTACACCTTCATGAAGGGCAGCGACAAGTACACGGCCGCCGTGGGCATCTACCAGTTCTTCGGTGAGAACTCGACGGCCTGGGGCCCGGTCATGGCCAGCTCCACGCTGGTCACCGTGCCGGTGATGATCTTCTTCGTGATCGTGCACCGGAAGCTCGGCTCGGGCCTGGCGGCGGGCGCGGTCAAGGGCTGAGCTGCGCCCGGACGGTGTACGGGGAAAGGGCCCTACGGCACCTTGTACGTATCCCCGTACACCTTCCAGGTCAGCGGCGTGTCCAGGCCCAGATTGCCGTCGTCGAGGAACTTCCGCTGCGCCGTGTCCACGCGCGAGGTGTCGCGGTGGGCCGCCTCCCGCTTCATCGCCCCGCGGCGGATGTCCAGGAAGACGTCGAGGTACGCCTTCTCCCCGCCGCCCCGGGACGGTGGGTCCGCCTTCTTCAGCGCCGCCGCGCGCAGGCCGTCGAAGCCGCGCGCGCCGGGGCCGTGCACGACCATCGCGTCGTAGTAGACGAACTGGCCGAGCGTGCCGAGCCCGTCGCGCCTGGCCAGGCGCACCGCCGGGTCGAAGTAGCCGCGGTCGCGCGCGCGGTCCTGCGCCGAACGGAACGCGGCCTTCGACGCCTCCGCCCGCCACGCGTCGGGGAAGCCGGGCGCGAGGCCCTCGTGCGAGTCGCTGCCGTCGACCTCGCGCAGGGCGGGCAGATAGCGGGCCAGGCCGTTGTCCGGGTGGTCCTTGGTGTAGCGCTCGACGAGGGCAAGCAGGTCGTGGGTGCCGGTGCAGAAACCTATGATCCCCGCCGTGTAGCCGCGCCCGTCGCCGATGTCCTCGACGTAGCCGTACTGGCCGCGCCAGTCGAGCGTCGAGTTCTCCGCGCTCGACACCAGCTTCTGGGCGAGCTCCTTCTTCGCGGGCGCGGCCAGCCCCTGCCCGCCGTGCTGGGGGTCGCCGCTGCCCGCGCCGTCGCCGTGCGAGCCGCCGCCCAGGGCGTAGGCGGCGACGGCGGAGGCCAGGGCGAGGGCGACGAGAAGGAGGAGACCGGCACGTTTCATCCGCGCAAGATTACGTGGGCATGACCGGCGGCACGGCTCCCAGGCCCCCGCCCGCCGCCACTATTGACTAAAAGTCAGTTCGGCGTCAGTCTCGGGACCCGTACCCAGCCGTGGGGTCAGCCCTGGGAGGCGACGTGGACACCGGAGCACGGGCACAACACGAGCGACTCGGCGCGGAACTGCGCGACCAACCACCCGAATCCTTCCGGGAGTTGGATCCCGAGCAGCTGGCGGCGCTGGCCGACGCGCTGGAGCGGCAGCGCGAGAGCCGCGCCGCGGGACTGAACGAGGCCGCCGAAGACGCGCTCGCACTCGTGCCCGCGCTGGCCCGCGGCCCCGTCCGCCGCATTCTCTTCCGATAGCCGAGTGGAGCGAGGAGTCAGCATGGACAAGCTGCGCGGCAGGGCCGAGACCCGCAAGATCGCCCACCTGCTCGACGTCGAACCCGACACGCTCGCCTTCCTCCAGGCGCTGCCCGTCGAGGACGTACGCCGATTCCGCGCCCAGAGCGTCGCGGCGCTCTTCGACCGGGCGCCCGACATGCTCGACCGGATCGCGTCCGCGACCAAGCTGGTGCCTGCCGGAGTGGCCGCCGCCATCTCGCAGAAGGCCCTCGGCCCGCGCCTGGCCGCCGCCGTCGCGGGACGGCTCGAACCCGCGCGCGCCGCCGACATCATCGAGAAGCTGCCGGTCTCCTTCACCGCCCCGGCCTGCGCCCACCTCGACCCGCGCCGCATCGAGGGCATCGTCGGCCGGCTCGACGAGGACCTGCTCGTCCGCATCGCCGTGGCGCTCGCCGAACGCGGCGACCACCTCACCATGGGCCGCTTCGTCGGCCACCTGCCCGACCCCGCGCTGCGCCGCATCCTGCCGCAGGTCGACGACGCCGCCGTGCTGCGGACGGGCTTCGCGATCGACGTGCCCGAACGGCTCGGCCACCTCATCGAGCTGATGGGCCCCGACCGGCTCGCGTCGGTCATCGGCTCGGCGTCCGCCGACGGCCTGTGGCCCGAGGCGCTGGCCGTCGCCGGCATGGTCACCGGGGAGCAGCGCGGCCGCATCGCCTCGCTCACCGCCGCACAGCCGCAGCACCGCCTCGACTCCCTGGTCGCCACGGTGGCGGAGCAGGACCTGTGGGAGTCCCTGCTTCCGCTGGTCGCGCTGCTCGGCGACGAGGAGCGGCGCACGGTGGCCGAACTGCCCTCGCTGCGGGACGCGGACGTGCTCGGCGGGGTCGTCAGGGCCGTCGTGGCCACCGGGCTGTGGGCGGAGTTCCTGCCACTGGTCGACGTGCTGCCCGCTCAGTCCCGCAAGGCCGTCGCCGACACCGCGGGGGCGCTGCCCGAGCCCGCCCTTGACGCGCTGGCCAGGGAGGTCGACAAGCAGGACCTGTGGGAGCTGGTCATGCCCCTCGTCGAGCTGATGGACGATACGGCGAAGACCCGGATCTTCGCCCTGCCCGCCTTCCAGGACCAGGCCGGAGGGTAACCCGCACAGCGTACGAAGAATCGATGCGGCAGCACCGCACGGGTGACACCGCGTGTCCCGGGGCCGCCGAGCGGGGAGAGCGCCTGGCGGACCCGTCGACTCCCGTACGGGTCCGGCCACCCACCCCGCCGGACCCCGCGTCCGGCGCCGGACCGAAACGGACCCCATGCGCCTGCGCCACACCGTCGCCGCCGCCCTCGGCGCGCTCGTCCTCGTCGTCACCCTGCCGACCTCGGCGAACGCCGCCGAAGGCGACTTCTCGTACAAGTTCGTGGGCCTCGACGGAACCCCCCGGAAGGCCACGCTCCACGACCCGCAAAGCCCCGGCTGCGCCACGCTCCCCGAGGTCGCGGACCCCGAGGCCTCCGAGCCCGCGTTCGCCCCGCACAACGACACCGACACCTGGGTGATGGTGTTCACCGAGCCCGACTGCACCGGCGACTCCTGGACGCTGCGCCCGCACGGGCACCCCGCATCGGACCGCCTCAAACTGCGCTCGGTGCACTTCACCGGCCGCCACTGAACCGGCCCTCACCCCGTCGTCGACCCGCCGTCCACGGTGAACTCCGCCCCCGTGACGTACGACGACGCGTCCGACGCAAGGAACAGCACGAGAGCGCCGACCTCCTCCGGGCGGCCCATCCTGCCCAGCGGCAGATGCGAGAAGTCCCGCCCGGCGGAGGCCGCGGAGATCATCGGGGTGTCGATCACCCCCGGATGCACGGAGTTGACCCGCACCCGGTACTTCGCCAGGTCCAGCGCCGCCGACCGGGTCAGGCCCCGCAGCCCGAACTTCGACGACCCGTACGCCGCGTGCCCCGGGATGCCGACGAGACCGGCCGTCGAGGACACGTTCACCACCGAACCGCCGCCCGCCTCCTTCAGCGCGGGCAGCACCGCCTGGATGCCCAGGAAGGGCCCCAGCAGATTGACCCGGAGCACGGTCTCGAAGTTCTCGCGCGTCTCGTCCTCCACGGACGCCGTGCGCCACAGCGCGGCGTTGTTCACCAGGACGTCGAGGCGCCCGAAGGCATCGAGCGCACCCGCCACGGCCGACGCCCAGTCCGCCGCGTCGCTCACGTCGTGCCGTACGAACAGCCCCTGGTCCCCCAGGGAACCGGCCACCGCGCGCCCCTCCTCCTCGCGTACGTCCGTCACCACGACCCGCGCCCCCGCCTCGGCGAAGAGCCGGGCCTCCGCCGCGCCCTGGCCGCGGCCCGCGCCGGTGATCAGGACGGTCCTGCCGTCCAGGCGGTAGGCGGTCCTCGGCGTCTCGCCGCGGGAGTCCGCCGGGTTCATCGGCCGACCAGCTCCTCGCGCAGTCGCAGGACCGTGCGGGCGTCGAGCCCGAGCCCCTTGGTCAGGTACCCCTGGAGACCCCCGTACCGCTTCGTCGCCTCGTCGAGCGCCGTGCCGAGGTAGTCGGTGCGGACCTCCTGGAGCGGGATGATCAGGTCCGGGTTCTGCATGAGGCCGCCCTGTTTGAGCGCCTCGCGCAGCCGCGCGTCGTACGCGGCCCGGTAGGTGTTGGACGCCAGGTAGTCGCCGGTCGCGGTCCGGTCCGGCACGCCGACCAGGCGCAGCAGCAGATATGTCGTCCAGCCGGTGCGGTCCTTGCCCGCGGTGCAGTGGTAGAGCAGTGGTGAGCCGCCGGCCGCGATGTCGCGCAGGGTGGCGGCGAACTGCGCGCGGTTGACGTCGTCGGTGACGAAGGTGCGGTAGACGTCCCGCATGAACGCCGCCGCCCTGCCGTTGCCCAGCATCTCCTCCTGCTTGACCGGGTCCTTGGAGGCGATCGCGGTGAGCAGCCGGGTGAACAGGCCGTTGTCGGTGATCGGCCGGGAGACCGCGGCGACCCCGGCGGGCAGCCGGTCCGCGCCGTCGTACTGCACCTCGGCGGGCACCCGGAAGTCGACGACCTTCGTCAGGCCGAGCCCGGCGAGGGTGCGCAGATCGGTGTCGGTGAGCTTGCCGAGGGCGTCGCCGCGGAAGACCCGGCCGTAACGGACCTGCTCCCCGTCGTACATGCGGTAGCCGCCGACGTCCCGCACATTGACCGCGCCCTGCAACGGAATGTGACGCACGGTGTCGGCCGGGGACCGGGGCGCGGTGGCCGCGGTGGCCGCGGTGGGTGTGCCGGGTGCGGCGATCCCGGCGGGGGACGCCCAGGCGGGCAGGGTGCCCAGGGCAACCGCGGCGATCACGAGTCCGGTCGCGGTACGGGTACGAGAGATGCGCATCGGTCCGCCTTCCCATGCTTCCCATCGGCCCAACCAAGCGATTGTTCGGCAGGGGGACGAAGGTAGCGAGGCGCCGTTGAGCGGGGAAGGGGCGCGCTCGGGAAACTGACGAATGGTCAGTTCTGTACAGCGGCGGGTGCGAGCGCGAGCGCGGGTGCGGGCGGGCGGCGGTCGGGGTGTACGGGGCGTAAGGTAGGTGTGAGGCGTACGCGTCTCGCGGGTCCGGGAACACGCGGGCGCGTGAGCGTGTTAGGCTTTTAGTGTTGCAGTTTTGGTACCCATGAACTTTATGTGCGCCTGACGGGAATGCTCCGAGGGCGCATTATTGTTTTTCCGGTTCTCTCCGGTATGGGGTCATTGCAGCGCTGGAGATTCGCAATTCGGTGTTTCTCCATTCACTGCCCCTGTTGAGGAGATTGACATGGCAACCGGCACCGTTAAGTGGTTCAACTCGGAAAAGGGCTTCGGCTTCATCGAGCAGGACGGCGGCGGCCCCGACGTCTTCGCCCACTACTCGAACATCGCGTCCTCCGGCTTCCGTGAGCTCGTCGAGGGCCAGAAGGTCTCCTTCGAGGTGACCCAGGGCCAGAAGGGCCTGCAGGCCGAGAACATCGTTCCTGCCTGATCGCCGCAGCGCGCGAACCTCACAGCCGAGGCCCGCACCGGAAGGTGCGGGCCTCGGCTTGCGCTGTCATCGGGCCCGACGGGCCCAGAGCCGCACCGGCTCAGAGGTCCGGAAAGTCCAGCGACCAGGAAGGCATTACTGCATGAACCGCTCCGAACGCCCGGCGCGCCCCGCCCGCAAGCGTCCCGCCACCGCAGGCGGAAAGGGCCGGCCGAACGGCCAGGCGAAGGGCTCCGCGCATTCTTCGCAGTCCGCGAAGAAGTCCGGCGGACGCAGGCCCGTGCAGGGCGGCGAGTTCGCACTGCCCGAGAGCATCACGCCCGCGCTGCCGGCCGTCGAGGCCTTCGGTGACCTGGACATGCCCGAGGCCCTCCTGAAGACGCTGGCCTCCCAGGGCGTCACCGAGCCCTTCCCGATCCAGGCGGCGACGCTCCCGAACTCCCTCGCCGGGCGCGACATCCTCGGCCGCGGACGCACCGGCTCCGGCAAGACCCTCGCCTTCGGCCTCGCCCTCCTGGCCCGCACGGCCGGGCACCGCGCCGAGTCGAAGTCCCCGCTCGCCATGGTCCTGGTTCCCACGCGCGAGCTGGCCCAGCAGGTCACGGACGCCCTCACCCCGTACGCCACCTCGGTGAACCTCCGCATGGCCACCGTCGTCGGCGGCATGTCGATCACCCGGCAGTCCGGGACGCTGCGCCGCGGCGCCGAGGTCCTCGTGGCCACCCCCGGCCGCCTCAAGGACCTGATCGAGCGCGGCGACTGCGACCTGTCCCGGGTCCGTACGACCGTCCTCGACGAGGCCGACCAGATGGCCGACATGGGCTTCATGCCGCAGGTCACGGCGCTGCTCAAGCAGGTCGAGCAGGGCGGCCAGACAATGCTGTTCTCGGCGACGCTCGACAAGAACATCGACCGGCTCGTACGGATGTTCCTCACCGATCCCGTCGTGCACTCCGTCGACCCGTCGGCGGGCGCGGTGACCACGATGGAGCACCACGTGCTCTACGTCGCCGACGAGACGGACAAGAAGGCCGTCGCCATGCGCATCGCCGCCCGCGAGGGCCGCGTGATCATGTTCCTGGACACCAAGCGCGCGGTGGACCGCTTCACCAAGCGGCTGCTCGCCAACGGCGTACGCGCCTCCGGGCTGCACGGCGGACGCTCGCAGCCGCAGCGCAACCGGACGCTCGACCAGTTCAAGACCGGCCAGGTCACCGCATTGATCGCGACGAACGTCGCGGCGCGCGGCATCCACGTCGACGACCTCGACCTGGTCGTGAACGTCGACCCGCCCACCGACCACAAGGACTACCTCCACCGGGGCGGACGCACCGCGCGGGCGGGGGAGTCGGGCAGCGTCGTCACCCTCGTGCTCCCCGACGAGAAGCGTGAGATGACGCGGCTCATGTCGGACGCGGAGATCAGCCCCAACACGGCGCGCGTCTCGTCCTCCGACGAGGAGCTCGTACGGATCACCGGGGCGCGGGAGCCCTCGGGCGTCCCGGTCGTCATCGAGACGCCGCAGCCGCAGCAGCAGCAGCCGTCCGCGCGGCCCGGCTCCGCCCAGCGGCGCCGTCGGCCCCGTGGGAGCGGGGGCGCCGCGGCCGGTCAGGGCCAGGGCCAGGGGCAGCGCAGGGTTCCCCGGCAGGGTCAGGGCCAGAGTCAGGGTCAGGGTGGCGGCCAGGCCAGGAGCGGTTCCGCCGGATCCGGTGGCGGCGCCGGCGGTCGTGCCCGTCGCGGTCGCGCCGGTGGCGGCGCTCAGGGAGGCCGCCGCTCCGCGGCGTGACGCAAGCAGGAACTGATCCACACCGCCCGCAGCCGGTCCTTCCGGCTGCGGGCGGAACAATGACGTGACGTACCACCGCACAGCCCGGCACCGAGGAGCCCGCCCGATGACACCGGAGCGACCGGAGCGCGAACCCGCCGCCCTGCCCCGGCACCTGCCCCTGCTCGACGACGACCGCGCGGTCCTGCGCGCCGACTGCGGCAGCTGTTTCGGGCTGTGCTGCGTGGCCCTCACCTTCGCCAGATCCTCGGACTTCGCGGTGGACAAGGGCGCGGGCACGCCCTGCACCAATCTCCGGGCGGATTTCCGCTGCGGCATCCACCGCGACCTCCGGGACAAGGGGTACCGGGGCTGCACGGTGTACGACTGCTTCGGAGCCGGGCAGCGCGTCTCCCAGTCCACCTTCGAGGGCCGCGACTGGCGTCAGGATCAGGCCACGGCACGCCAGATGTTCGAGGCCTTCCCGGTCATGAGGCAGCTCCACGAACTGCTCTGGTACGTGACCGAGGCGCTCACGTACCCGCAGACCCGGCCGATCGCCGCCGACCTGAGGCGCGCCCTCGCCGCGACGCAGCGGCTGGCCGGGGGCACCCCCGAGGCCGTGGTCGACACCGACGTGGCCGCCCACCGCCAGGACGTCAACAAGCTCCTCCTGCGCACCAGCGAACTGGTCCGCGCCGAGCACCAGGGCGCGGGCGGCAGGGGCGGAAAGGGCGCCAGGAACGGTAAGGGCGGTAAGGGCGGCAAGAAGAGCCGCAGGGGCGCCGACCTCATCGGCGCGCGGCTCAAGGGCGCCGTTCTCAGGGGCGTCGATCTGCGCGGCTCGTACCTCATCGGCGCCGACCTGCGCGACGCGGACCTGCGGGCAGCCGATCTGATCGGCGCGGACCTGCGCGACGCGGACCTGCGCGGCGCCGATCTCACCGGCGCGCTCTTCCTCACCCAGTCGCAGGTCAACGCGGCCAGGGGCGACGACCGCACCAGGCTCTCCGACTCCCTCCACCGCCCCGGACACTGGTCCGCCGCCTGACACGGGCAGCCTGATACGCGGCTGCCCGCCCGTTGCCGACGCCAAGGGAGGGGCCCCGCTACGTGTCGCACTCCAGCACCGTCCGGCACAGCGTGCACCGCGCCCGCATCCGCCCCCGCGCCGGCACCCGGATCCGCTGGTGGCAGGCGGGGCAGGGGAACGTCACCCGCAGGGTGCCGCCGCCGACGGAGAAGGAGTAGTCCCCGCCCGTTCCGCCCGCCGCGACCGCGCCGCCGTGGTCCCGCGCGTACCGCCGGTCCTTCGCGTACCGCCGCCGCCCCGCCCACCCGGCGGCCGTCAGCGGAGGCTGCTGCTCGTCGCGGCGCGCCTGGGCGAGACCCTTGGTGTACGCCGTGTACGCCTGCGCGCTGGTGAACCAGGTCTCCGGAGCCTCGCCGAACGCCAGCGCCCGCTTGGCCAGGACGTAGCCGAACTCCTCCGGCGTGAGGTAGCCGAGCTTCTGCGAGGACGCGCCGTCCTCGCGGTAGGCGTCGAGCAGCAGCCAGCCCGCGCCCAGGTAGGCGGTGGCGGTGTCGGTCAGGATCTCGTTGTCGCGGGTGCCGGGGAACGACAGGTCGAGCCGGTGCAGGTAGACGTGCATGACCTCATGGGCGAGCGCCGCGCCGATGTCTCTGCGGTGCGTGCGGAAGCGGTCGTTGAGCTCGATGAAGTACTCGGATCCCGCGGCGAGTTCGACGTACGCGGCGTGCTCCATCTCGCGGAAGCTGACGATCATCCGGGCGTCGGGCAGGCGCAGGTGCCGCACCATCTCGCGGGCCACCCGCTGCACACCGAGGTACAGGTCGTCCTGGTCGCTGAAGGCCACGTCGGCGGGGGCGACGCTGGTCTCGAAGGTGTGGACGGTGTCGTACGAGAGGCGTCTGTAGAGCGCGGTGACAGCGGCGCGCACGGTCTCCAGATGGGGGTAGCCGTGCACGACTGGACCGCCGCCGACCGCCACGTCCGCACCCCCTGAAACCACGCACCGGGCACTGCAACCCTGGCCCACTGTACGGGGGTTGCCCCGCCCGGAGCGGGCCCGCGCGACACGTCGTGGCCGGAAACCGCCCCTTGTCCTGAGCGGACACCGATCTCCATAATCCGCAACAACGCTTTGGCGGGCACATGCCATGACGCCCGTACGACTCATGAACCCCCCACCTAGGAGAGTCAGTTGAAGACCAAGCTGCGTGGAGCCAAGAGAGCCGCCGCCCTCGGTACGATCGCGCTCGCCGCCGTCAGCCTTCAGCCCGTCGCCGCCCAGGCGGCCCCGAGCCCGGGCCCGAAGCCGGGCGAGAGCGTCGTCGGCGGCACCCGTGCCGCACAGGGCGAGTTCCCGTTCATGGTCCGTCTGTCGATGGGCTGTGGCGGCGCTCTGTACGCCAAGAACATCGTGCTGACCGCCGCCCACTGCGTGGACGGCTCGGGGAGCAACACCAGCATCACCGCCACCGGCGGAGTCGTGGACCTCCAGAGCTCCTCCGCGATCAAGGTGAAGTCCACCAAGGTCCTCCAGGCCCCCGGCTACAACGGCAAGGGCAAGGACTGGGCGCTCATCAAGCTCGCGAAGCCGATCGACCAGCCCACCCTGAAGATAGCCACGGACACCAAGTACAACACCGGCAACTTCACCATCGCGGGCTGGGGCGCGGCCAGGGAGGGCGGCGCACAGCAGCGCTACCTCCTCAAGGCGACCGTCCCGTTCGTCAGTGACGCCGACTGCAAGGCCGCGTACGGCGATGACCTCACGCCCGGCGAGGAGCTCTGCGCCGGCAAGCTCGCCGAGGGCGGCACGGACACCTGCCAGGGCGACTCCGGCGGCCCCATGTTCCGCAAGGACGACGCGGGCCAGTACATCCAGGTCGGCATCGTCAGCTGGGGCAACGGCTGCGCGCGGCCGAAGTTCCCCGGCGTGTACACCGAGGTGTCGACCTTCGCGCGCGACATAGAGAAGGCGGCCTCGACGCTCTGAGCGCAACGGCGGGACGCCCACGGCCACGGCGTCCCGCCCGCCCGGAAGTTAGTCCAAGACCTGTCCCCCCTTTGTCCATGGGCGCCCCCGTCCCACCCGGCCATCGTGATCGGCACCGATTCCGTCCCCTGGAGGAGTGCCGCATGCCGCCGTCAGACAGGTCAGGACCGAGCCGCCGAGCCGTGGTCGCCACCGGTGCGGTCGCCGGGGTGGGGGCCGCGCTCGGAGCGGGCGGAACCGCGTTCGCCGGGGGTACGCGGAGCGCTCAGGGCGCCCCCGGCAGGCCCCTGCCCGACGAGGTGGTCCTGCGCTCGGCCGACCTGGACGTGCGCGTCGCCACCGCCTTCCCGCGCGTCGTCTCCTACACGGACCGCGCGAGCGGCGCCGTACTGCACGGCCGGCGGGACGCCGTCACCACGGTCCTCATCGACGAGGCCGCGCACACCCCGCAGGTCACCGCCACGACGGGCGGATCCCGCGCCGCGTACGTGCTGGCCTTCGACGGCGGCACCCGGATCGACGTCGAGATCGCGGTCGAGGGCAGGCAGGTCCACTGGCGCGTCACGAGGATCGCGGACACCGACGCGCTGCGGGTCGGCACCCTGCGGATCCCCGGCCTCGCCCTGCTCTCCGTGCGCAGCGACCAGCCCGGGGCCGCTCTCCTCGCCGCCAAGGTGCAGCTGGACAAGGCCAAGAGCGGCGACACCCTCGTCCGTCCCGCCGCGGACACCCCCGCCGAACCGCCCACCGGCTGCGCCTACGCCGTCGTGGCACACGACAGGATCGGCGGAGCCATCGAGACCAACACCGTCTACGACAAGCCCACCAGCGAGGCGGGCACCACCTGGGAGAACGGCCGCCTGTGGCGCGAGACGGTGCGGCACGACGCCGGGAACGCCGACTACGTAGAGGCCCGGTTGAGCCCGGGACAGTGGACATACCGCGCCGCGACCGCGCCCGTGCACGCCACCGAACCCCTGCCCTACGCCACTGTCGTCATCACCGGCGACCGGGGCGGCGACGGCAAGGTCGACTGGCAGGACGCGGCGATCGCCTTCCGCGACATCATGGTGACCCCGCGCGGCGCCGACGAGCAGCACCTGCGCGTCGTCCCGCACATCCCGTTCAACTTCGCCTCGCAGGCCACCAACCCGTTCCTCGCCACGCTCGACAACGTCAAGCGGATCCACCTGGCGACCGACGGCCTGCGCCAGTACACGCTCCTCAAGGGCTACCAGTCCGAGGGCCACGACTCCGCCCACCCCGACTACGCGGACAACTACAACACGCGCGCGGGCGGCCTTACAGACCTCAACACCCTGGTCCACGAGGGCAAGAAGTGGAACAGCGACTTCGGCGTACACGTCAACGCCACCGAGTCGTACCCCGTGGCGAACGCCTTCTCCGACAAGCTCGTCGACAGGAAGAACGAGCAGTGGGACTGGCTCGACCAGAGCTACCGCATCGACCAGCGCCGCGACCTGGTCTCCGGGGACGTCATCAAGCGCTTCGCCGACCTGCGCGCCCAGACCGACCGCGGCCTGAACACCCTCTACATCGACGTGTTCCGCGAGTCCGGCTGGACCTCCGACCGCCTCCAGCGGGCCTTCCGCGACCAGGGCTGGACCGTCACGTCGGAGTGGGGCCACGGCTTCGAGCGCTCCTCCCTCTGGTCGCACTGGGCCACCGAGACCGACTACGGCGGCGACACCTCGCGCGGCCTCAACTCCCGGCTGATCCGCTTCATCCGCAACCACCAGAAGGACGTCTTCGCCGACAAGTGGCCCACCCTGCTCGGCGCCGCCCGCATGGGCAACTTCGAGGGCTGGGTCGGCAAGACCGACTGGCACGCCTTCTACGACCTGATCTGGACCCACTCACTGCCCGCCAAGTACCTCCAGGCGAACCCCATCAAGAGCTGGGACGAGCACGAGATCACCTTCTTCGGGGCGACGAGGACGACGGTCTCCGACTCCACGGGCGTGCGGCGCATCACCACGGACGGAAACGTCGTCTACGAAGACGGCCGCTACCTCCTCCCCTGGGAGCCCCGCAAGGCACACGATCCCGCCAAGCTGTACCACTACAACCCGGCGGGCGGCGCCAGCACCTGGCAGCTCCCGCGCGCGTGGGCACGCCGCTCCAGGGTGGCGCTCTACCGGCTCACCGACCAGGGACGGGTCTTCGAGTCGTACGTCTCCGTAGCGGGCGGCAAGGTCACCGTCGAGGCCGACCCGAAGCAGCCCTACGTCCTCTACCGCGAGCGCGCCGCCGCCCTGCCCGACCCCAAGTGGGGCCAGGGCACACCCCTGCACGACCCGGGCTTCCACTCCGGCTCCCTGAAGGGCTGGACGGTCAGCGGCCCCGCCACCGTGCGGCTCAGCGACCTCGGCGACCACGAACTGGTCATCGGCGCGGGCGCCGCGGCCTCCGTCGGCCAGCGCCTCACCCGCCTGAAGGCCGGGACGTACGTCGCGTCCGTGCAGGTCGAGGTCGGCGAGAAGCCGGGGGAGCGGCGCAGGGCGTCCCTGGAGGTGCGCACCGCCGACGGCGTCACCGCCGCCAACTTCACCGAGACGTCCACGGCGGGCAACTACGTCGCCGCCGACCGCAAGCACGGCACCCGCTTCCAGCGCATGTTCACGTACTTCACCGTCCCCGAGGGCGGCGGCAGGGCCGAGCTGACGCTGCGCGCCGAGGCGGGCCACGCGCGCGTGCGCTTCGACAACGTACGGATCGCCGCCACCCGGCGCCCCGCGAAGCGCCCCCGCGCCACCCTCGCCCACGAGGACTTCGAGCACGTCCCGCAGGGCTGGGGCCCCTTCGTGAAGGGCGACGCGGGCGACGTCACCGACCCGCGCACCCACATCGCCCAGCGCCACGCCCCGTTCACCCAGCGCGGCTGGAACGGCAAGGCGATCGACGACGTCATCGACGGCACCAACTCCCTGAAGTCACGCGGCGAGAACACCGGCCTGGTCTACCGCACGGTCCCGCACACCGTCCGCTTCGCACCGGGCAAGCGCTACCGCGTCTCCTTCCGCTACGAGAACGAGAAGGCGGGCCAGTACGCCTGGATCACCGCGGTCGACGACCCGTCCCCCCACGAGAGCGACCGCAAGGACCTCCCGGCCGCCACCGAACCCACCACCCTCACCTACGAGTTCACCGCCCCCGCCGAGGGCGAGGCCTGGGTCGGACTGCGCAAGACGGGCGAGGACGGCAAGGCGGAGTTCGTCCTTGACGCGTTCGAGGTCAGCGAGGTGTGAGGCGCGGGGGGTGGGGGGGGGCTGACTCGACCGCCCCCACCGCCGACTCACACCAGCCCCACCCGCTCCCCGGCCCCCTCCAACTCCAGCACCCACACCTCATTCGCCCCGTCCCGCAGCACAGGGCCGGGCACGTACAGCGACATCTGCGGGCCCACCGCCCAGTAGCGCCCCAGGTTGAAGCCGTTGACCCACACGAACCCCCGCGTCCAGCCGGGGAGCTCCAGGGACGCGTCGCCGGGGGAGCCGACCTCGACCGTGCCCCGGTACAGGCCGGGCCGGCCCTCGCCGGGGCCGGCCGAGGGGACCCCCCGTACCGCCGACGGCACGTCGAACGCGTCGAGCCGCAGGCCGCGTGCCCGCACCCCGTGCAGGTACTGCCGTTCGTGCAGGACGCCTCCGGTGATGCCCTTCGGCTCGCCCGTCCGGGGCCCGTAATTGACCCTCCCCAGGGACTCCACCCACAGCTCCACGCGCGCGTGCCCGGCGACGGGCGTGCTCAACGCCGGGGTGCCCTCGGTGAGGACACCGGCGCGCTCCCCGTCGACGTACACCACCGCCCGGTCCCGAAGGCCCCGCACGCTCAGCGGGTACGGTTCGCGCGGCCCCGGCACCGTGACGGCGTACCGGACCAGACCCCGGTCCACGTCCAGCTCCTCGAACGTGGGCGGGACGGCGTGCTCCGCCTCGGGGCCGCCCAGCCAGTCCAGGACCGTGTCCAGGGGGGCCCAGTCGGTGAGGACGGCCGACGCGGGAGCGCCGAGCGCCGGGAGCGGCGGGGGCGGCTCCGGCAGGGGACCGGACGCGTACTCCGCGAGAACCTCACGGAAGGCCCAGAACTTGGGCGTCGCGCGGCCGAACTCGTCGATCGGCGCGTCGTAGTCGTACGAGGTGACGTCGGGCTGCAGCTCGCCGTCGTGCAGGGCGCCGCCGCCCCGGTTGGCGCCCGCCCAGCCCGCGAAGTTCGTCCCGCCGTGCGCCATGTAGAGGTTCACCGACGCCCCGCACTCCAGGATCTCGCGCAGCGCCGCCGCCGCGTCACCGGCGTCCCGCACGACATGCTCTGCGCCCCAGTGATCGAACCAGCCGCACCAGAACTCCATGCACATCAACGGGCCCCTGGGCCGGTGCCTGCGCAGCGTGCCGAAGCCCGCCCGGGCGCCCGAGCCGAAGTTGGCCGTCGCGAGGACGCCCGGGACCGACCCGCCGGTCAGCATGTGGTCCTCGGGGCCGTCCGAGGTGAACAGGGGGACCGTGACGCCCTCGGCGCGCAGCAGGCCGGCCAGGTGGCGCAGGTACACCTGGTCCGAGCCGTAGCTGCCGTACTCGTTCTCGACCTGCACCATGATCACCGGGCCGCCGCCCGCACCGCCGTGCTGGCGCGGCACGATCTCCCGCAGCAGCAGGCGGAACCACCGCGCCACGTGCCCCAGATACTCCTCGTCACGAGTACGCACGCGTGCCCCCACCGCACCGGTCAGCCAGTGCGGCAGGCCGCCGTTCTCCCACTCCGCGCAGATGTAGGGCCCTGGCCGGACGATCGCCCAGAGCCCCGCCTCGCGCGCCGCGTCCAGGAACCGGCCGACGGCCCCGACGTCACGGCTGTCACCGGGGCGCGGCTCGTGCAGGTTCCACGGCACGTACGTCTCCACGCAGTTGAGGCCCATCGCCCGCAGCATCGCCAGACGATGGCCCCACTGCGCCTCGTGCACCCGGAAGTAGTGCAGCGCCCCGGAGAGCAGCCGCACCGGCCGCCCGTCCAGCTCGAAATCGTCCTCGCCGACCCTGAACCCGTTCATCGCGTCCTCTCGCTCACGTACCGCCCGCCCACGATTGCCCCTGGCGGGCGGCAGGGTCCATGGACAAAGATCGGGTCCGGTTGGACGCAGCGAGACAGGACGAACGCGTCCGGCGACGCACCGAGCGGGCCGGGCCCCGGCCCGCACCGGAAGGGACGCACGCGGATGTACCACACCTGGATGCGGTATTTCACCCCGAGCCCGGCCCACCACCGGCTCGGCCTCGCCTGCCTCGGCGTCGGCCTGCAGCACGGCCTCCTGCCGACCGTGGGCCCGCGCACCCTCGACCACCACGTCGCCGTCGTCATCAGCGCGGGCGGCGGCTGGTTCCGCGGCGCCGACGGGCGCCGGACCACCGTCACCGCGCCCGCCCTGATCTGGCTCACCCCGGGCACGCGCCACCACTACGGGCCCGACCCCGAGACCGGCTGGGACGAGTGCTTCGTCGACTTCACGGGCCCCGCCACCGACACGTACACCGAACTCGGCTACATCGAACCCACCCGGCCCGTCGTACCGCTCTCCGACGCGGCCGGCGCCCGCGCCGCCGTCGCCCGCATCGCCCGCGCGGCCCGCCGCGGCAACCCCCTCCTGGAGGTCGAGACCGGCGCCGCCGTCCACGAACTCCTCGTCGCGCTGCGCCGCGCCCGCGCCGACATCGCCCCCGACGGCGACCCCGTGCTCCAGGCCCTGGCCCGCGACGCCTTCCAGCCCCTGTCCGTCGCCGAGCACGCGGCCCGGCACGGCATGACCCCCGCCGAACTGCGCACCGCAGTGCGGCGCGGCGCCGGCTGCAGCCCCAAGGACTACCTCCTCGGCATCCGCCTCGGCCGCGCCAAGGAACTCCTCGCCGCCACCGAGCTCCCCGTCGCCGCCGTCGCCCGCCGCGTCGGCTACGACGACCCCGCGTACTTCTCCCGCCTCTTCACCCGCCGGGTCGGCACGGCGCCCGTCCGCTTCCGCGACCAGCAGGGCAGGGCCGTACCCGGCGGCTGGTCCCAGCAGATACCCGACCCCGACCACCCGCCGATCCTGCGCTCCTGCGCCGATGGCGGGCCCGCACCGGCAACGTAGGCTCGTGGCCCATGACCACCAGCCACACCAGTGACGAGAACAGCGACGGCACGCCCGCGGTCGCGGACGAGACGGTGCGCGCCGAGCTGTCCCGGCTGCGCGACAGCATCGACAACATCGACGCCGCCGTCGTCCACATGCTCGCCGAACGCTTCAAGTGCACCCAGCAGGTCGGCCACCTCAAGGCCCAGCACCACCTGCCGCCCGCCGACCCCACTCGCGAGGCCCGCCAGATCGCCCGCCTGCGCCAACTGGCCGAGAACGCGAAGCTCGACCCGGCCTTCGCCGAGAAGCTGCTCAACTTCATCATCGCCGAAGTGATCAGACACCACGAGCAGATCGCGGAGGGGCCCGTGAGCGGCGACGGGACGGCTCCGGCGACGACGCCGACCACGGACTGATCCGTCCCCACCCCACGCCCCTGCACCGACCCGCCCGCCATCAGGCAGCATGACCCCATGCCCGTACTGACGCGCGACGAAGCGCAGACCCGTGCCCAGCTCATCGACGTCCACCGGTACACCGTCGAGCTCGATCTGAGCCGGGCGGCCGATCCCGCCCGCGACACCTTCGACTCCCGGACCGTCATCCGGTTCAGCGCCCGCGCCGACGGCGCCACCTTCGTCGAGCTCAAGCCCGCCGAGCTGCGCTCCGTCACCCTCGACGGGCGGCCCGTCGACCCGGCGGGCCTGGCCGACAACCGGCTCGCGCTCGACGGGCTCACCGCGGGCGAGCACGAGCTGCGCGTGGACGCCGCGATGCGCTACTCCCGTACCGGCGAGGGCATGCACCGCTTCACCGACCCCACCGACGGCGAGACGTACGTCTACACGCAGCTCTTCATGGAGGACGTGCAGCGCGTCTTCGCCGCCTTCGACCAGCCCGACCTGAAGGCCGTCTTCGAGTTCTCCGCCACCGCCCCCGAGGGCTGGACCGTCCTCGCCAACGGCGTCACCGACCACCTCGGTGGCGGGACGTGGCAGGCCGCGGCCACGCCGCCCATTTCCACCTACCTCGTCGCCGTCGCCGCGGGCCCCTGGCACTCGGTGCGCACCGAACACCGCGGACTGCCCTTCGGTATCCACTGCCGGCGCTCCCTCGCCCCCTTCATGGACGCCGACGCCGAGGAGATCCTCGACGTCACCCGCGCCTGCTACGACCGCTACCACGAGAAGTTCGACGAGCCCTACCCCTTCGACTCCTACGACCAGGCGTTCGTCCCCGAGTTCAACGCGGGCGCCATGGAGAACCCCGGCCTCGTCACCTTCCGCGACGAGTTCATCTACCGCTCCGCCGTCACCGACACCGAGCGGCAGACCCGCGCCATGGTCATCGCCCACGAGATGGCCCACATGTGGTTCGGCGACCTCGTCACCCTCACCTGGTGGGACGACATCTGGCTGAACGAGTCCTTCGCCGAGTACATGGGCTTCCAGACCACCGCCGAAGCCACCTGCTTCACCGACCCCTGGACCGACTTCGGCGTCGCCCGCAAATCCTGGGGATACGACGCCGACCAACGCCCCTCCACCCACCCCGTCGCCCCCGACCCCGACGCCGTGCCCGACACCGCGTCCGCACTGCTCAACTTCGACGGCATCTCGTACGCCAAGGGAGCAAGCGCCCTGCGCCAGCTCGTCGCCTGGCTCGGCGAGAAGGACTTCCTGGCGGGCATCAACATCCACTTCGCGCGGCACAAGTTCGCCAACGCCACCCTCGCCGACTTCATCGACTCCCTCGCCCACGCCACCGACCGCGACGTGCACGGCTGGGCCGAGGCGTGGCTGCGCACCACCGGCGTCGACACCCTCACCCCGAAGGTCTCCCACAGCGGCCGTGCGTGGACGCTCACCGTCGACCGCGACGGCGGCCCGAGCCATGACGCGGGCCCCGGCCACGGCGGCGGACGCCCCCACCGCATCGCCGTCGGCGTCTACGACCGCGACCTCGCGGACGGCCGCTCCCTGGTCCTGCGCGAACGCTTCGAGACGGACATCCCGGCCACCGACGCCACCCCGCGCGACGGCGGGCGCCCCGCCCTCATCGTCCTCAACGACCAGGACCTCACCTTCGCCAAGATCCGCCTCGACGAGACCTCCCGGGAAACCGTTCTGCGGAGCCTCTCCGGCGTCCCGGACGCGCTCACCCGCGCCGTCCTGTGGAACAGCCTGCGCGACATGGTCCGCGACGGCGAACTCGAAGGCGCCGCCTACCTGGAGGCCGCCCGCGCGCACCTGCCCGAGGAGAGCGACCTCGCCATCGTCCAGGGCGTCCTCGCCTTCGCCACCACCCACATCGCCCACCGCTTCGCCACCCCCGGGCAACGGCCCGCCGCCCTCACCCTCCTCGGCGAACTCTGCCGCGACCTGATCCGCCGCACCGAGGACGGCTCCAACCCCGGCCTGCGCCTGACCGCGGTCCGCGGCGCCATCGACGTCGCCACCCAGGCGGCGCCCCTCCAGGCCTGGCTGAGCGAGGGCACCGTACCCGGCGGCCCCGAGCTCGACCCGGAGCTGCGCTGGCGGGTCCTCGGCCGGCTCGCCGCGCTCGACGCGACCGACGAGGCCGCCATCGCGGCCGAGCTGGAGCGCGACCCGAGCGCCACCGGCCGCGAGGGCGCGGCACGCTGCCGGGCCGCGCTGCCCGACGCGGCGGCCAAACGGGCCGCCTGGGAGGCCATGTTCGCCACCGACGAGCTGTCGAACTACCTCTTCACCGCCACCGCCCAGGGCTTCTGGCAGCCCGAACAGGCCGACCTCGTAACGGAGTACGTCCCGCGCTACTTCGAGGACGCGGTCGCCCTCGCCGCCCGACGCGGGCCCGCCATGGCCGAGGCGGCGGGCCGCTACGCCTTCCCGCTGCCCTTCGTCGACGCCGAGACGCTCCGGCTCGGCGAACGGTGCCTGCGCGACGCCGACCCCACCCCCGCCCTGCGCCGCAAGCTCGTCGACCAGCTCGATGACCTGGCACGGGCACTGCGCGTACGGCAAGGAGCGGAGAAGGGCTGACGGAGGCGGACGGGGGGCGTAGGACCTGATGCCTACGCCCCCTGGTCCCCCGCGACTGGTCCCATACGACGATCCGGGACCCCGCGGACCCGGCCTAGGGTGAAACGGAAGCCGCTCAGGACCCGCCCGACCGGCCCCCGGCACCAGGACCGGAGCAGACCGGCCGGGCCGCACCAGCAAGGAGCCACCCCGTGATCGTCGTGACCGGTGCCACCGGAAACGTGGGCAGCGCCCTCGTCACCCAGCTCATCGCCGAACGCGTCCCCGTACGCGCCCTCAGCCGCGACCCGCGGCGCGCGGACCTGCCCGCCGAAGCGCACACCGCCCGCCTCGACCTCACCGGCGACCTGCCCGAACCCGCCGAACTCCGTGCCCTGTTCGACGGCGCGACCGGCCTCTTCCTGCACGCACGAGCCGTGGGCGAACACACCGCGGCCCTCCTCGAAGCGGCCCGCGCACAGGGCGTCCGGCACGTCGCCGTCCTCTCCTCGGGCATCATCCAGGACGGCGCCGACACCACCCACCCCATCCACGTCCAGCACGCCCGACTGGAAGAGCACGTACGCGACAGCGGCCTCGACTGGACGTTCCTGCGACCCAACGCCTTCGCCACCAACGCGTTCCAGTGGGCGCCCCAGATCCGCACCGGCGACACCGTCCGCGGCCCCTTCCCGGACGCCGTGACCGCCCCCATCCACGAGGCCGACATCGCCGCCGTCGCCGCCCGCGCCCTCCTCGACGAAGGCCACCGCGGCGCCGTCCACCGCCTCACCGGCCCCGCCCCGGTCACCACCGAGGAGCAGGTCCACACCATCGGCGCCGCCCTCGGCCGCACCCTGCGCTTCGTCGACGTACCCCCAGAGGACGTGGGGCCCGACCTCTTCCCGCACGTACCGCCCCACATGCTCCCCGCCCTCCTGCGCTCCTTCGGCGACGCGGTCGGCACCGAACCGGAGATCACCACCACCGTCAAGGCCGTCACCGGCACGCCGGCCCGCACCTTCGAGGAATGGACGGCCGACCACAAGGACGCCTTCCGCTCCTGACCATCCAAAGGCGCGCCCGTACCAACACGCCCCAGCGGCCCGCCCTAGCACCCCGCCCCGCCCCCACACGTTTCCTCCGTACGGCAATACCACTTTCGGGTTCCCTCGCGCCGGTATCCAGGCGCACCGGGCCGCGCGACGTACAGGCTGGTGCCCCTGTACGCGCGCACCCGAAGGACCGCCCATGAGCACCCCGCCACCCCTCGCCGGAGGCGCCCAAGGCCCCGACGCCCTGCGGCCGTTGCTCGCAGCAGCCCTCGAAGGCCTGTACACCGGCACGGCCGCCCGCCACGGCCCCCTCCCCGCCGGCGGCCCCGAAGCCGTCGCCGACCGCGTCCGCGCCGCCGCCGAACCGGTCCTCCCCGAACACGGCACGGGACCCGAGGCGGCCCTGCGCACCCTCGTCCACACCCTCGCCGAAGGCGCCGCCGACCCCGCGGACCCGCTCTGCGCCGCCCACCTGCACTGCCCACCCCTCGCCGTCGCAGCCGCCGCCGACCTCGCCGCCTCCGCCCTCAACCCCTCCATGGACTCCTGGGACCAGGCACCCGCCGCGACCGCGCTCGAAGCCCTCGTCACCCGCGCCCTGGCCGCCGAGATCCACGACGGCGGCGACGCCCTCGTCACCACCGGCGGCACCGAGGCCAACCAGCTCGCCCTCCTCCTCGCCCGCGAAAGCCCCACAAGCCACGGCCCCCTGCGCCTCCTCACCGGCGAGAACGCCCACCACTCCCTCGCCCGCGCCGCCTGGCTCCTCGGCCTCCCCGACCCCGTCGTCGTACCCGCCCCCGCGGGCACCCTCGACCCCGCCGCCCTCGACGAAGCCCTCACCGAACTCGGCGGCCCACCGGGCACCTTCCTCGTCGCCGCCACCGCGGGCACCACCGACGCCGGACTCATCGACCCCCTCGACGAGATCGCCGACCTGTGCGCCGCCCACGGCGCCCGACTCCACATCGACGCCGCGTACGGCGGAGGACTCCTCTTCAGCGACACCCGCAAGGAACAGCTGCGCGGCCTCAACCGCGCCGACACCGTCGCCCTCGACCTGCACAAACTCGGCTGGCAACCCGCCGCCGCCGGCCTCCTCGCCGCCCGCGACCCCCGCGACCTGCACGCCCTCGCCCACCGCGCCGACTACCTCAACGCCGACGACGACACCGAAGCGGGACTCCCCGACCTCCTCGGCCGCTCCCTGCGCACCACCCGGCGCCCCGACGTACTCAAGATCGCCGTCACCCTCAAGGCCCTCGGCCGCACCGGACTCGGCGCCCTCGTCGACCAGGTCTGCGACCGGGCGGCCGAGTTCGCCGCCCTCATCGACGCCCACCCCGCCTTCGAGCTCTACGACACCCCCGCCATCAGCACCGTCCTGTTCCGCCCCACGAACGCCACCGACGACCACATCGCCCACGTACGCAGACGGCTGCTCACCCAAGGCACCGCCGTACTCGGCCGCGCCGACCTCGACGGCCGCCGATGGCTCAAGGCCACCCTCCTCAACCCCCACACCCGGCCCGGCGACCTCGCCGCACTCCTCAAGCTCGTCGAAGAACCCGACACCGCACCCACCGCCGCGCCCGCCCCCGACCACGTGGAAGGAACCACCCCCCGATGACCGGCACACCCGACCACCCCCGCCCCCGGCCGCTCACCACCCCCGAAGACCCCCGCGACCTGGTCGGCATCGGCATCGGCCCGTTCAACCTCTCCCTCGCCGCCCTCGCCCAGCCCCTCGGCGAACTCGACACCTCCTTCTACGAACAGCGCCCCGACTTCCACTGGCACCCCGGACTCCTCATCGACGGCGCCACCCTCCAAGTCCCCTTCCTCGCCGACCTCGTGACCCTCGCCGACCCCGCGAACCCCTGGTCCTTCCTCAACTACCTCAAGACCCGCGAGCGGCTCTTCCCCTTCTACTTCGCCGAGCGCTTCCACATCCAGCGCGCCGAATACGACGCGTACTGCCGCTGGGTCAGCGAGAACCTCACCGGACTCCACTTCGGACACCAGATCGACGCCGTCCGCTGGAACCCCGAACGCGGCCTCTTCGAAGTCGACTTCACCCAGCTCGACACCGACGGCGAAGCCGAAGCCCTCGGACGCACCTACACCAAGAACATCGCCCTCGGCATCGGCACCGCCCCCCACATCCCCGAACCCCTCAAACCCCTCACCGAAGCCCCCACCGCCCCCGTCATCCACTCCGCGGACTACCTCCACCACCGCGACCTGCTGCTCAGTGCCGAACACATCACCGTCATCGGCTCAGGGCAGTCCGGCGCCGAGATCTTCCTCGACCTGCTTCGCGCCCGCCCCGCGGGACAGGAGAGGATCCACTGGCTCGCCCGCACCGAGGCCTTCGCACCCATGGAGTACTCCAAACTCGGCCTGGAACACTTCACGCCCGACTACACCCGCTACTTCCACGCCCTGCCCGAAGCCGTCCGCGACGGCCTCGTCCCGCACCAGTGGCAGCTCCACAAAGGCATCGACGCCGACACCATCGCCGCCATCCACGACGAGCTCTACCGCCGCACCCTGCACGGCGGCTGGCCCGACGCCGTCCTCACCCCCGGCGTCCGCGTACGCACCGCGGGCCGCGTCGCCACCACCCGCGTCGAACTCCACCTCGAACACCTGCAACAGGGCACCCGCTCCCGGCTCACCACCGACGCCGTAGTCCTCGCCACCGGCTACCGCGAGCGCCCCCTGGACCAGCTCCTCGCCGGCCTCGACCCCTACATCCGCAGGGACTCATCGGCCCGCCCCCGCATCGACGAGCAGTACCGCCTCGTCCTCGACCCGTCCGTCACCGGATCGGTCTACGTACAGAACGGCGAACGCCACACCCACGGCGTCGGCGCCCCCGATCTCGGCCTCGCCGCCTGGCGCAGCGCCACCATCCTCAACTCCCTCTCGGACGACGCCCCCTACCCGCTGCCCGACCGCACCGCGTTCACCACCTTCGGCCTCCAGAGCTCCGAACGCCGTACCGGCACCGCGGGCCGCATCGGCGAACAGCGCGGAAACCTCGTACGTCTCAAGAGCTGACATCCCCCGCCGCCAGCTCCCCGACCCGCGCCACCACCCCGCCCGACCTCGGACACGACCACACCGCGACGCCCGCCACCACCCCGGCCGCCAGCGGATGCGTGTCCGGGTGCGCCGGGCACTCCGGCCACACGGCGGGCGCCAGCTCCGCGCACAGCGCCTCGACCGCCCAGTCCGACGCCTGATCCGCGAACTCCGCCGTCAGTAGTTGTCTTTGAACTCTGGCCGTTAGGCACTGGCGGCTGGATGATCTGCCGTGTGGGGGCTGGCGGGACAGTCCGGCGGTATTGCCGGGAGTGTGGTGATCCGCTGCCGGTGACGATGGCGGCAGCCGTGGTGTTCTGCTCAAGTCGGTGCAGGAAAGTGGAGGCCCCTGCCTGCGGACTTCCCACCCTGGCAGACCGTCTACGGGTTCTTTGCGCGATGGAACCGGGCCGGAGTGGTCACCTTCATCCGCGACCAGCTGCGGCGCCACATCCGCACAGGCAAGGGCCGCTGCCCGTTCCCGGTGACGCTGATCGTCGACTCCCAGTCCGTCAAGGCGGCCTCCACCGTCGGCCGGGACAGCCGCGGCTACGACGCGGGAAAAAAGATCAAGGGACGTAAGAGACACCTCGTGGTCGACACCTTGAGCCTGCCCGTGATGATCACGGTGACGGCGGGCGATGTCCGCGACGAGACCATCGCCCGCGACCTGCTCTGGCGCCTGCGGCTCACCCACCCACAGATCACCCAGATCTGGGCGGACTCCGCCTACGCGCGTGACCTGCTGCCCTCCTGGACCGCAGGCCATCTCTGGATGACCCTGCGGCCCGTGCTGCGACCCAAGGGCACTCGTGGTTTCGTCGTCCTGCCCCGGCGCTGGAAGGTCGAGCGCTCCCTCGGCTGGATCATGAACGCCCGCCGCAACGCTAGGGACTATGAGCGGCTTCCCCAACATGCCGAAGCCCATCTGAACTGGGCGTTCATCACGCTCATGACCAGGCGCCTGACCCGAAAAGGGCACCACACCCCGAGCTGGACAAAGGAGCTGCGGCCCGCCGCTAGTTGATCCCCCCGGCCCTCAACTGCCCCGATCGCGCGGGTCATCAGCACGGACCCTGGCCACCGCTGTTGACGGCGGTAATTTTCGCGGTGCTGCCGCTAGTGCTCTGAACATGCATCGAGTTCCCGTTTTCCAGGGCGTGACAACTCATACGAACAAAGCGTTCTACCCAAGAATTCCCAGGAGCCCAAGATTCGCTAGGGCATGGAGCCCTAGACCAACCAGGTACGTGACAGTGTTGAGAAGGTCCACACCAGTCTCCTTCGTTATCGCTGCTCAGTGCGCGGATGGGACGTGTAGTAGCTGCCCCTGGCTTGACCTCGTTACGCGCCTATCACTCGAAATGAGGAACTGTCAGATACGGCTGTACTGGCGGCTGGCGGCGCTTGGGCCAAGACGGGGGTATTCGCGATCATCGGCTTTCTGCCATGCCGTACAGCACTGGCCGTAACCCTTGCAGAAACGCGGTCGCGGAACGGCTACCTCTGCCACACGGGCTCTGAAAAGCAGCGTTGAGGAAGAGAGACACCTACTCATGGCCGCAACTGACGGATTCCCAACCCGGCTTGTTCGCTCTGGCACCGCCGTGATGGCAGACCGTGTGGTGATCTATGGGGTGTTGTTACATGAACTGCGGATAACCGTCATGACGGTTGAACTAGGTTGATCAAGCACTCACCGCTCAGCACGGACGGTGAGGGCAAACAGGACACTTCCCGGTGCGGCGCCGCCCGACCAGCGGAGCCGTGCCGTGCGCGCGAACAGATCCATGACCGTGAAGGGGAACCACTCCATGCGTAACACCACCCACCGCCGCAGCGCCCTGCGTACTGCAGCCGTTTCGGTCCTCGCCGGTACGGCGCTCCTGGCCCCGGCGGCAGCCGCTCTGGCGAGCACGCCCGCCACGGAGCGGCCCGCTGCGGCGCGGAGCGTTGCCGCCAAGCCCGTGAAGATTGACATCGGTGCCGGCGTCACCATCCCGGTCAAGGATGGCAAGCCGTACTACAACGGCAAGGCCCTCAAGCCGGGCCAGACGGTCGACGACGGCATCTACCTGCACCTGAGCGCCGACGGTAAGCGCCTGTACAGCAAGACGCAGGGCGGTGGCACGCCGTACGCCATCTGGGACGTCAAGACCGGCAAGAGCCTCGGCACCCAGAAGAACAGCCCCACCGCCGCGGTGAAGCCCGCGCTGACCGCCAAGCCCTCGGCGACCTCCGTAAAGGCATGGCAGGAGCTGCGCGTCAGCGGCAAGGCCACCGGCATCAAGGCAGGCGCCAAGGTCGGCCTGCAGCAGAAGCAGCGCGGCACGTGGAAGACGCTGCCCGCCTCCACGACCGTCAACAAGTCCGGCGCGTACACCCTGCGCGTCAAGCTCGGCCTCAAGGGCAAGAACGAGCTGCGCATGCAGAGCGGCTCCACCGTGTCGCCCGTCTTCACGGTGACGGTCCGCTGACACACACGGCTGCAGAGGCATGGACGTACGGATAAGCGCGGCCGTACGGACCACCGAGGCGCCCGCACCCCGCGCGCGTACACGCCCCCCACCCCTGTGAGCAGCCACTCTCACGGCAACTGCGGCGAGGTACGCCCGCAGCGCGCAGCGGCCCGCGTCGACCCCCTCGATGATCGCCACGGGCGCGGCCGGCGACTGGCGCGTCCCGTACGAAGCCCGGTACTCGGTTCCCGGACCGTGGCTAGTAGGGGGTCCACTGCGTGCCCAGGGTGGGACCTGGGGCTGGCCGCGGCGGGGTCCTCGTACGGCGCGCCGCGGGCGTCACCGCTCACCCCGGGTGACGCCCGCCACCGGAGTCATGTCGCGCGTTTGCCAAGCCGTCGGCGCCGCGCGCTCGGTGGGACAACCGTAGGCTCTCCGGCCTCCACGGCCTCGACCCAGTCGCCGTCGGACGCCCGCTCGGCGGCCGTCCGCGTACGCGGGTCACGTATCGGGATCTCGATGTCAGGGCCCTGCCCCAGCGGGCGCCGTGGCGTGCTCATGGAAGCAGTGTGACCCCAGTCCGGTGATGGCAGCGCACCGGAGCCTGTGCTCTGAGCGGACCGCGGTCTCGTTCGTCGGGTCCGACTCGAAGACCAGACGGAACGCGCCGCCCTCGTTCTCGACGTACGCGCGCCAAGAGCAGCCCGGCGGCCGCAGCACGGCGGGTACCTCCAGCACCGGCCGCCCGGTGCACCCGCGAGGCGCGCCGCGCGTACCCCGATTCTGGCTTCCATCAGTACGACGCGGACCGGGTCGCCGTAGTGCTCGGACAGCGGTCTCGCTTCCCGCGGCCGCCGCCATCGCCACCGGCAACGGATCACCACACTCCCGGCAATACCGCCGGGCCGCTCCACCATCCCCCACACCGCAGAGCATCCAGCCGTCTCTGCCTCACGGCCAGAGTTCAAAGACAACTACTCAGAGCCTGTGTCATATCCCCGGCCCCCTCGGCGCCGAAGCGCACGACAAGACCCGCGCCCGAACCGTCCGGCCCGTACAGCGCGACGTACTCCCCGAACTGCGGATCCCGCTCCTCCCGGACGACGGGGCGCACCGCGCACGTCGCCGACAGATCACGGAGCACCGGTTCCAGAGCTGCGGCAATTACCGAATCCATGGGGCGAATTGTCCCCGCCCAAGCGCCCACACGCCGCCGAATATTCCTGCGAGAAAAACGCCCCGCCGCGAAATACCGGACCCGCCCGCCCGGTTCAGGCGATCATGACCACCGACACCACAGCCTCCTGGACCGCAGCCTTCCGCTCCGCCGTCGTCAGCTCCCACGAAAGCATCGAACTCCTCGAACGACGCGGCTTCGCCGGCCACACACTCCGCCAGATCATCCGGCTTGACGGCGGCGGCACCGCCGTCCGCGTCCACCTCAGCAACCGCTACGGCAAGGAACCCCTCCACATCGGCGGCGCCCGCCTCGCCAGACGCACCGAAGGAAGCGGCATCGACGCGGACAGCGATACGCCGGTCCGCTTCGGCGGCGCCGAGGACTTCACCGTCCCCGTCGGCGAGGACGCCGTCAGCGACCCCGTCGAGCAGACCGTGCGGGCCGGCGACGAACTCGCCCTCACCCTCTGGCTGCCCGACGACACCGGCCTCTCCACCTACTCGGCCGTCCCCCTGCGCACCGGCTACGCCGTACCCGGCAACGCCCTCACCGCGCCCACCCTCCACGGCACCGAAGGCCTGGAGGAACTCGCCACCCGCCACTTCATCAGCGGCGCCGACGTCCTCGCCCCCACCCGCACCCCCATCACCGTCGCCTTCGGAGACTCCTGGTTCGAAGGCACCGGCACCACCCCCGACACCGACCACCGCTTCCCCGACCTCCTCAACGACCGGCTGCGCGCCGCGGGAAGCACCGGCTGGGTCGTGAACCAAGGCCTGTCCGCCAACCGGCTGCTCACCGACGAGGTCGGCGAACACGCCCTGGCCCGACTGCGCCGCGACGTCCTCGACGTGCCCGGCGTCACCCACGTCCTGGTCCACTTCGGCCTCAACGACCTCGGCATACCCGGCCAGGAGGCCTACCCCGACCCCGCACCCGTCCCCACCGCCGCCGACCTCATCGCCGGCTTCACCGCCCTCGCCGACCGCCTCCACGCGGCAGGCCTCACCGCCACCATCACCACCGTCGGCCCCTACAAGGACACGGTCTACGAGGGCTACTCCACCCCCGAAGGCGTCGCCGTCGCCCGCGAGGTCAACGACTGGATCCGCAGCGGGAACAGCCCCTTCGACGCCTACGCCGACTTCGCCGCCGCCGTCGCGGACCCCGCCGACCCCGACAGGATCCACGACGACTACGACAGCGGCGACGGCCTGCACGTCAACGACGCGGGCGCCCAGGCACTCGCCGACGCCGTCGACCTGGCCACCCTGGGAATCCAGCAGCCGTGACGGCCTAGAACACCGGCGTGCCGTCCCGGGTCAGCTTCCAGTCCACCGACGCGAACCGACCCGGGTCGACCGTGCCCTTCGCCTTCACCCAGCCGATGATCGTGTTCCGGATCTCCTCGGAATTCGCCCACAACTGCTTGGCGCCCGCGATGTGCGGGAAATTCCCGCCACCGCTCGCCCGGTAGTTGTTCACCGCGAGCACGAACTCCGCCTTCGGATCGATCTCCTTGCCCTCGAACGCCAGCTTGACGATCCGCGACCCCACCGGCTTCGCGATGTCCACCTCGTACGTCACGCCCCGCACCGCGTCATAGTTGTAGTCCGGGATGTTGTCGGCGTTCGTGAGCTTCTCGGGGTCGACCGGACCACCGGCAGGAGTACGCACGTAGTACCGCGCCGAGAACTCCAGATAGTCCTTGAGCTGCGCGCCCGTGAGCAGCCGCGCCTCCAGCGTGTTCTCGAACGGATAGAGCCCCGCCGCGTCCTTGATCGTCACATCGCCCGCCGGGATCCGCGCCGTGCGCGAGAAGCACGAACCCTGCGAAAGCACCGGCAGCGCCGCATACGCGCCACCCTTCAGCGCCGCCGCCACCGTCTCCGTCTGCACCAGATTGATCAGATCGATGATGGCGACATCCTTGTACGGGCCCTCGGCCGTGCTCATCGCCGCCGTCGACGTGCCGATCACCTGATTCACGTACGCGACGACCTTCTTGTGCTCGTCCGCCAGCAGCCGTGTGATCTTCTTGTCCTCGGCCGCCGTGTTGGAGTTCAGAACCTTCGCACCGGCCCGCTCCACCGTCCAGCGGCCCTTCGCCCACACCAGATCGAAGTCGAACAGCGTGAGGCGCTGCCCCCACTTCAACGGCTCGGAAAGGACGATCTTCTTCCCCGTCTTCTTGTTCTCCACGAAGTACTCGGGAATCTCCGTGTGCGCGTGCCCGACCAGAATCGCGTCGATCCCCGGCACCTGCTCCGCCACCAGACCGGCCGCGTTCTCGACGTACGGCAACTGATCACCGTACGACGACGTGCCGCTGGAACCCGAGTGCGCCGACACGATCACCACATCCGCACCCATCGACCGCAGCTTCGGCACCCACTTCGCCGCCTGCTCCTCAAGGCCTGGGAACACCATCTTCCCCTGCACATTCGCCTTGTCCCAGATCGCGATGCCCGGATTGGTCAGACCCAGCACCGCCACCTTCACCTCCCGGCCGTGCGGCGTACGCAGACGCTTCATGAAGTACGGCGGGAAAGCGGGCTTCGCCGTCCTCGCGTCCAGCGCGTTCGCACCGAGCAGCGGAAAGTCGCACTGCTCCTCGAACTTGCGCAGCACCGGAATACCGTAGTTGAACTCGTGATTGCCGAGCGCCGCCGCGTCGTACCCGATCGCATTCATCGCCTGCGCCATCGGATGCACCGGACCGTGCTCGGCGGTGATCGGATCGACCTTCGCGTAGTAGTACGAGAGCTGCGTGCCCTGAATCGTGTCGCCCGCGTCGATGAGAAGGGTGTTGCGGCGACCCTTCTCCTTCCGGACCTGATTCACCAGCGTCGAGATCTTCGCCAGGCCCACATCGTTGTGGTCCTTGTCGTCGAACTCCTTGTCCGTGAAGTAGTCCCAGTTGAAGACATTGCCGTGCAGATCCGTCGTCCCCAGCACGGTGAACGAGTACCGCTTCTCGCGCCGCCCGCCCTCGCGCGACTCACCGGCCTCCGCGGCCGGTGCCACGGCCGCGCCCGTCACCGCCAACCCCACACCCGTGGCAGCAGACGTACCCAGGAACTTCCGGCGGTTCAGCGGCATTTCCGTACTCCTCAGTCGACCGACGTAACGCGCGTAGATTCTGACCCCGGCCACCCGGCCCGCAACAGACCTTCCAGGTTTCGATCCGGTGACTGTCCGGTGCGCCCACCCGGTGCGAGAGTGACCGCATGGACACCGCACCCACCCCCCACGGCACCCCCGACGCCCCCCGACTCGCCGTCCGCGGCGAAGCCCACCTCGAAGTCGACCCCGAGATCGCCCGCATCAGCATCACCGTCAACGCCCGCGGCACCGACCGCCGCGACGCCCTGAACGACCTCACCCGACGCAACGCCGCCGTCCTCGACCTCATCAAGGCCTACGGCGACACCGTCGAAAAACTGGAGACCGGCGCCTTCTCCATCAGCCCCGAACTCACCAGACACGGCCGAGGCGACCGCGTCCGCGCCTACCACGGCCGCGTCCACACCACCGCCGAACTCACCGACTTCACCGCCCTCGGCGAACTCACCACCCGCATCGCCGACCTCGACCTCACCCGCGTCGAAGGCCCCTGGTGGGCCCTGCGCCCCGACTCACCCACCCACAGCCAGGCCCGCCGGCAAGCCGTCCGCGAAGCGGTCCAGCGCGCCCGCGAATACGCCGACGCCCTCGGCACCCACCTCGCCGCCCTCATCGAACTCGCCGACATCGGCGCCGACAACCCCACCCCCGCGTACGGCTACGGCAGCCCCGCCGGCGCCATGCGTTCCATCGCCTACGGCGGCGCCCCCGACCTCCCCGAGAACGCCGCCCCCCTGGACCTCGAACCCCAGCGCCAGCACGTCTACGCCCAGGTCAACGCGCGGTTCACCATGGTTCCCCCGGATCTGCGGTAGCCGGTGGGCCCCGCCCCGCTCAGGCCAGCATGCCGCCGTCGACCGGCAGCACCGCGCCCGTGACATAGGAAGCACGGTCGCTCAGCAGCCACGCGGCGGCCTCCGCGATCTCCCGCGGAGCGGCGGCACGACCCAACGGCGTCCGGGCATTGAGCTGATCGATGGTGCCCGGCGACCGCTCGTCCCACTCCAACAGCATCTCGGTGAGCGTCGTCCCGGGCGCCACCGCGTTGACCCGGATGCCCTCGGGGCCGTACGTCGCGGCCGCCGACGCCGTCAGACTGTTCAGCGCCCGCTTCGCCGCCCCGTACGCGGGCAACTGCGGATTGGCCATCAGAGCGCCGACGCTGGACGTGTTGACGATGGCCCCACGCCCGGACGTCGCACGCATGGCCGCGACCTGCGCCGCCATCGCCCACCACGGCCCCTTCACATTGACGGCGTAGACACGGTCGAAATCGGCCTCCGACAACTGATCCATCGGCCCCGGCGGCTGCCCCGTCGCACCATTGTTGAACGCCACGTCCAACCGGCCGTACACCTCCACACAACGCTCCACCGCCGCCCGCACACTCACCGGATCGGCCAGATCGCACACCACATACTCCGCGCTGCCCCCGCCCGCCCGGATCTCCTCCGCCACCGCGGCGAGCTGACCCTCCGTACGCGCCGCCAGAAGCACCCGCGCACCCTCCCCGGCGAACAGCCGCGCCGCCGCCGCACCGATGCCACGACCGGCACCCGTGACGAACGCGACCTTGCCGGCGAGCAGACCGGCACCCGGATCGGACGGAACCGGCGCAGATGTGAGCGATGTGCTGTTGCTCGTGTTGTTCCTCGTGTCGTTCATGGAGCCGAGCCTGCGCCCCGCCACCCACCTCATCCAGGCACCAGCAGTACCTGGCTGAGCCCGCCCCGGCGCAGGTCCACGCAGGTCAGCTCGTCCACACTGGTCACGTGGAACGACGTCAGCAACGAGAACTCGGCGATTTCCTGCGCAGCCGACGGGAGCGGATCACCCCCGCCGACGTGGGACTGCCCGCCGGACCGCGCCGCCGCACCCCCGGCCTGCGCCGCGAAGAAGTGGCACAGCTGGCCTACATCTCCACCGAGTACTACACCCGCCTGGAACAGGCCCGCGCCCCACACCCCTCCCGCGAAGTCCTCGCCCACGTCACCCGCGCCCTGCGCCTCTCGGACGTCGAACGCGACCACCTCCACCACCTGGCAGGACTCCCGCCAGGACCGCCGCCAGGACCCTCCCGAGAAGTACGGCAGAGCATCGTCGAACTGCTGGACAGGCTGCCCGGGGCCGCAGCGGTCGTCCTGTCCGCCACGTACGAGGTCATCGCCTGGAACCCGCTGGCCACCGCCCTCATGGAGGACTTCTCCGCCCTGCCGCGGCCGGCCCGCAACCTCATCCGTCGCACCTTCCTCGCCCCCTACCGGCACGGCCGGCGGCTGTACGGCGTCACCGACGCGGACGAGTTCGCCCGGACCTCCGCCCAGCACCTGCGCACCGCCGCCGCCCGCTACCCCGACGATCCGGAAGTGACCGGTCTCGTCGAGGAACTCCTCAACGGCAGCGAGGAGTTCGCCCACCTCTGGGCCGCCCACGACGTCACCGACCGGCCCACCCTGTGCAAGACCTTCGAGCACCCCCTCGTCGGCCCGGTCACCCTGCGCTGCGACGTCCTGGACATCACCGACCGGGACCAGCGCGTGGTCGTCTACACCGCAGCGCCCGGCTCGCCGTCGGAAGAGGCGATGCGGCTGCTGTCGGTCGTCGGCACGCAGACGATGAATGTGCCCGGTTGACGCCACCGATCGACCTGATGTTCGGGTGAGCTGTGTTCGGACAAAGTCACCCGTACGTGTCTGCGGGGCCGTCGCGCACATCGCCCTCGCGTGTGACTTGAGCCACACGCGCCGCTGATATTGGCGTAGACCTTGCACCATGCGCAACGGCGAACCCTATGGTCACGCTCCGTTACCCACGAGTATGTGGTGACGTTGTGCAGTGTTCAATGATCACTACGTAATATTCGCTTCTCCACGCATGCGTGTTCGCCCACTTCGAGCGGTTGAGTAACCCTCACCAGTGGGCGACGGGACAAGAGTTGACGGTCGCCCTTCGCTTCAAGCCCTCCATGAAGAGGACTCATGCCCGAAGATGTCCACGCGGAGGACGGCAGCAGCCCAGTAGCCGAGTCCGTGCTGCCACTGCCGCTGGAATTCGAAACGCTCTACCTGACCAACCAGGAAGCGTTTCACGCCTACGCGTTGCTGCGACTCGGCACCAACGGCGCTGCCGAAGACGCGGTGCACCGCGCGTTCCTGGAAATCCTGCAGCACTGGAACGCACTGATCGAAGAGAGCGACGTACAACAGCAGACGTGGGCGATCCTCCGACGGGTCGTCATGTCACAGACCCTCAGAGCCTTCCGCAAGCGCCTGGCCCTGCTGCCCAGCGACATCGGCCTCTTCCGGGCCATGAGCAACCTGCCGCCACGCCAGTTCGACGTCATCGTCCTGCGCTACGTCCTGCAGTACGACACCAACAGGATCAGCGGATACATGGGCGTCACGCCCAGCACCGTCGACTATCACTGCCGCAAGGCGAAGGAGCGGCTGGAGCCCGCCGTGGCCTCACACATCAAGACCCAGGGGGACCGGGAATGACAAAGATGGAGACACTACTGGCACAGGTCGGCACGGAACTACGCACCCGACGGCGCCCGTTCGACGTAGCAGCCGGACTCCGCCGCCTCGCCGAAGACGCCGGCTACATACCCCAGACCAGAGAAATGCCACCCGTCGCACGAGCCCGCCGCCAACTCACCGCAGTGGTCCGCGGCACACTCGACCAGACCGGCGCGGCCATCCACATCGAACGCCTCGCACAAGAAATCGGCGAAGACGGCCCCGACGGCAACCGCACACCACTCAAAGACCTCGACATCGGCGGCGCACACGTATTCGCCTGCATGCTCCACCTCGCCGACCACCCCGAAAGCGCCCAGTTCTGGTGGCAACTCGCCGCAGGCGCCGGAAACCGCACCGCCGTCCACTGCCTCTACCTCCACCACCTCGGACGCGGAGAAAACCCCGAAGCCACCCACTGGCTCGGCCAGCTCCAGCACTGCCACGACGACACCCTCACCGACCACTTGGCCCACGGCACCCGCGAACCCGGCATCACCGCCGAAGTGGCCCGCCTCGCCGCCCGCGACGACACCGAACCCGTCCTCGTCTGCCGCCCCGAACGCGAAATCGCCGACCGCCTCCAGCACTGCGCCCAACAGCACTGACCCCACCGACCGCACCCCACCAACCACACCCCACCAACCACACCCCCCGCCAACCACAAAGAGCCTGCCAAGCGGTCCCGGTTCCTACGCCACCGACCGCCGACAGGCTCCCCAACAGGCACGCCCCCAGGAGGACCACCCATGCCGCAGCCTAAGCCGAAGCCCGCACCCGCCACCAGCGCCCCACCGGCCAAGAGCCGTCGCAAAGACGCCGCCACCCACCTCCTGCGCGGCACCTGCTACGGCCTCGGCACCGGCCTCGTCAGCCTCGCCGCCCGCTGGATCCAGCAACATGACTGACCACCACGACAGGGGCTCCTTCGCCCGCTGGCTGCTACGCCACTACCGACTCGCCGGATACGACACCGACGACGTCGAAGCGCACATCCGCATCGTCGTCACCGCCGCCGTCGCCCTCGACACGGGACTCACCCCCGAACAGACGACCGCACTCGCCCACACCCTCGCCGTCACACCACAAGAGATCACCGACGCCTACGCCACCGAGATCCGCCAACGCACCCTGGAAAAGATCCTCGCCCACCCCGGCCTCGCCGAACTCGACACCCACCTCGACCACATCACCCGCTGGTAATACAACGGAGCCGCTCATCGGAGCGGCTCCCCGCACAATTCAACACTTGTCAACACCCCTTCACGCAAAGGTTGTTGAGTAGTCACCCCCGACCAATTCTCTACCCGCCGGTAAGCCCTAGGCTCGAACCATGCGCCGAGCAAAAATCGTCTGCACCCTGGGACCCGCCACCGACTCGTACGACCAGATCAAGGCACTGGTCGAAGCCGGAATGGACGTCGCCCGCTTCAACCTCAGCCACGGCACCCACGCCGAACACGAGGAGCGCTACCAGCGCGTGCGAAAGGCCTCCGAGGAGACCGGACGCAGCGTCGGCATCCTCGCCGACCTTCAAGGCCCGAAGATCCGCCTCGGCCGCTTCAGCGAAGGACCCGTACTCCTCGAACGCGGCGACGAGTTCACCATCTCCGTCGAAGCCGGCATAGAGGGCGACCGCCAACACTGCGGCACCACCTACGACGGCCTCGCCGACGACGTCACCACCGGCGAACGCATCCTCGTCGACGACGGCAAGGTCACCCTCGAAGTCACCTCCGTCATCGGCCCCCGCGTCACCACATCCGTCATCGAAGGCGGCATGGTCTCCGACCACAAAGGCCTCAACCTCCCCGGCGTCGCCGTCTCCGTCCCCGCCCTCAGCGACAAGGACGAAGCAGACCTCCGCTGGGCCCTGCGTTCAGGCCTCGACATCATCGCCCTCTCCTTCGTACGCAGCGGACGCGACATCGAAGACGTCCACCGCATCATGGACGAAGAAGGCCGCCGCCTCCCCGTCATCGCCAAAGTCGAAAAGCCCCAAGCCGTCGACAACATCGAAGACATCGTCGCCGCCTTCGACGGCATCATGGTCGCCCGCGGCGACCTCGGCGTCGAAATGCCCCTGGAACAAGTCCCCATCGTCCAGAAGCGCGCCATCAAACTCGCCAAACGCAACGCCAAACCCGTCATCGTCGCCACCCAGATGCTCGACTCGATGATCGACAACTCCCGCCCCACCAGGGCCGAAGCGAGCGACGTCGCCAACGCCGTCATCGACGGCACCGACGCCGTCATGCTCTCCGGCGAGACCAGCGTCGGCAAATACCCCATCGAGACCGTCAAAACCATGGGCCGCATCGTCGAAGCTGCCGAGGAAGACATCCTCGCGAAGGGCCTGCCGCCGCTCACCGAACGCAGCAAACCCCGCACCCAAGGCGGCGCCGTCGCCCGCGCCGCCGCCGAAATGGGCGACTTCCTCGGCGCCAAGTTCCTCGTCGCCTTCACCCAGTCCGGCGACACCGTCCGCCGCCTCTCCCGCTACCGCTCACCCATCCCGCTCCTCGCCTTCACCCCCGACAAGGCGACCCGCTCCCAGCTCAACCTCACGTGGGGCGTGGAAACCCTCCTTGGCCCGCACGTCGACTCCACCGACGCGATGGTCGAGCAGGTCGACGAACTGCTGCTCAAGAGCGGCCGCTGCGACAAGGGCGACACGGTGGTCATCACGGCGGGCTCCCCGCCGGGCGTCCCCGGTTCGACGAACCTGGTCCGCATTCACCACATCGGCGAGGACGACAGCCCGGAGTAGGCGTCAGTACTTCGGGCCGATGTGGGTGTCCATGAGGGCGACGTCGTCCTTACGGGCCACGGAGATGTTGTACGGGTTGCCGTGGCGGGTGCAGTGCGTCCAGCTGACGCCGAGCTTGTCGAGGGTGTCGGTGAAGAGTTCCCTGATGTCGTCCGACTTGTTGGTGAAGAAGTACCGGGGGTATTCGTAGCGCTTGCGCTCGCCGCGTACGAGGCGGGTGGTCCAGTTGGTGATGCGGCAGCCGTCGGAGTGGACGAGCCCTTTCACGAAGTCCCACGGGTGGGCGTCGACGATCTCCTGCTGCCAGGGTTCGAGGGCGATCTTCCGGTCGTGCTTCTTGCCGGGGCCGTGCTGGGGGAACATGCACCACAGGTGGTTCGAGTAGACCTTCACGTTGCGGCAGCCGGTCCGGCGGACACGACATACCGAGTTGTCGGGGAACACCGCACGCATGGCTTCTTCGCAGAGGTCCATGAGCCCGGGCCACGCCTCGGCGCAGACGATCATCAGGCTCGGGACGCGATGGGCGGAGTACCGGATGATGTGTCCGTCACCGAGATAGAGGCCCAGGAGGTAGGAGTACGTGCCTTCGTCGAGCTCGCGACCATCGCAGCGAGGACACTTCGGGTCGTGCCTCCCTGGGCACTCTCCGCGTTTGGCCCGGTCCATGTGCTTCCAGTAGCCAATGGTGCCGAGTGGAACGTTCAGCTCGCGCGCGACCTGAGCATTCTTGGCTCCGCCGCGCAGCAGAGTGAGAGCCATCTGTCGTACTTCAGTGCCGTGGAACATGCGGCCACTTTGTGCCACCGGTCATGGCCGTGTGTAACAGAAAGCGGAGATCCACGAGAACGTGAACCTCCGCTTTACGGCGGTGCCGGGTGCGGGATTCGAACCCGCAAGCCCTCTCAGGCAGAGGTGTTTGAGACCTCCGTGTATACCGTTCCACCAACCCGGCCAGGCGCTGCCGGAAGTGTACCGGGTCACCGCGTGCCATCGCAGCTAGGTACCCTGCAAGGGCAGCGCACCTGCCATGAACGAGGAGCCCCCCGTGACCGCCCCCGAGTCGCCCCAGCCCACCGACGCGTCCGACGACGACAAGTCGCACGTGCCTCCGCTGACGACCCGCGTCGTCATCGCCGAGGACGAGGCCCTGATCCGGCTCGACCTCAAAGAGATGCTCGAGGAAGAGGGCTACAGCGTCGTGGGCGAGGCCGGTGACGGTCAGACGGCCGTGGAGCTGGCCCGTGAGCACAAGCCGGACCTGGTGATCCTGGACGTGAAGATGCCCGTCATGGACGGCATCTCCGCGGCGGAGAAGATCGCGGAGGAGTCCATCGCCCCGGTGCTCATGCTGACCGCGTTCTCGCAGCGCGACCTCGTCGAGCGCGCGCGGGACGCCGGCGCGATGGCGTACCTCGTGAAGCCCTTCAGCAAGACGGACGTCGTCCCGGCGATCGAGATGGCCGTCTCGCGCTTCACGGAGCTGAAGACGCTGGAGAAGGAGGTCGCCGACCTTTCGCAGCGCCTGGAGACGCGGAAGCTGGTGGACCGGGCGAAGTCGATCCTGCAGACGGAGTACGGCCTGACGGAGCCCGCCGCGTTCCGGTGGATCCAGAAGACGTCGATGGACCGTCGTCTTTCGATGCAGCAGGTCGCGGAGGCGGTCATCGAGGACGCGGAGGAGAAGAAGGCGTCCAAGGGCTAGGTCCCTGGTCCGGAGTACGTACGACGAGGCCCGCACCCCCGGCTCGGGGTGCGGGCCTCGTCGTATGCGGGGCAGGCGTTCAGTCCTCGCCCAGGTACGCCTTCCGCACGGACTCGTCGTGGAGGAGGTCGCCGCCGGTTCCTGAGAGGACGATCCTGCCGACTTCCATGACGTGGCCGTGGTCGGCGAGGGAGAGCGCGGCCTGGGCGTTCTGTTCGACGAGGAGGATCGTCGTGCCGTTTGCCTTGAGTTCGGCGATGGTCGCCATGATTTTCTGCATCATGATCGGGGAGAGGCCCATGGAGGGTTCGTCGAGCATGAGCAGTTTCGGCTGGGACATGAGGGCGCGGCCCATGGCGAGCATTTGTTGTTCGCCGCCGGAGAGGGTGCCTGCGGCTTGCTTCTTGCGTTCGCCGAGGATGGGGAAGAGTTCGTATGCCCGCTTGATGTCCTTTTCGATGCCTGCTTTGTCGGTGCGGAGGTAGGCGCCGAGGCGGAGGTTGTTCTCGATGGTCATGCGGGGGAAGATGTGGCGGCCTTCGGGGGAGTGGGCGAGGCCTTGGGCGACGATTTGGTCGGCGCGGTATTTTCGGAGGGGTTTTCCGTTGAATTTGATGGAGCCGCCGACCGGTTTGAGGAGGCCGGAGAGGGTGCGGAGTGTGGTGGTTTTGCCTGCGCCGTTGGTGCCGATGAGGGTGACGACTTCGCCTGCTTCGACTTTGAAGGAGATTCCTTTGACGGCTTCGATCTTGCCGTAGGCGACGCGGAGGTCCTCGACCTCGAGGAGTGTGGTCATGAGTTGTTCTCCTCGAAGGGTTCGCCGAGGTATGCGGCGATGACGCGGTCGTCCTGTTGCACGGTTTCGCTGGTGCCTTCGACGAGTTTTTCGCCTTGGACGAGGACGGCGACGCGGTCGCAGAGGTTGAAGATGAAGCGCATGTCGTGCTCGATGACGAGGACGGCGATGCCCATGTCGCGGATGGCGAAGACGAGTTCTTCGGTGGTGCGGGTTTCTTGGGGGTTCATGCCGGCGGTGGGCTCGTCGAGGAGGAGGAGGCCCGGTTCGCTGGCGAGTGCTCGCGCGATTTCCAGTTTGCGTTGTTCGCCGTAGGGGAGGTTGCGCGAGAGGTGTTCTGCTTTTGCGGCTAGGCCGACGAATTCGAGGAGTTCCATGGCGCGGGCCTTGGATGCGGCTTCCGCCTTGTGGAATCCGGGGCCGCGCAGGAGTGCCGACCAGAGGCCTTCTTTTGTGCGGGTGTGGCGGCCGACGAGGACGTTTTCGAGGACCGTCATGTTGGCGAAGAGGCGGATGTTCTGGAAGGTGCGGGCGATTCCTGCGGCGGTGACTTTGAAGGATTTGGCGGGGAGGATGTGTCCTTTGTAGCGGACTTCGCCTTCGGTGGGGATGTAGAGGCCGGTGAGGCAGTTGAAGAAGGTGGTTTTGCCTGCGCCGTTGGGTCCGATGAGGCCGACGATTTCGCCGGTGTTGACGGTGAGGTCGACGGAGCGTACGGCGGTGAGGCCGCCGAAGCGCATGGTGACGCCGCGGGCGTCGAGGACGGTCTCGCCGGCTCGGGGGGCCGGGGTGGGGTCCTTTTTGGTGGTGTCCGTGGTCATGGGTCAGACCCCCGTCTTGCTGAGGGCCGCGGGCGGCGGCGTCTCGCCGGGTTCGAGTTCGGCCTCGTGGAATTCGAGTTGGCGGCGGCGGTTGGGGATGAGGCCTTCGGGGCGGAATCGCATGAGGAGTGCGAGGGCGAGTCCGAAGGCGAACAGCTGGTAGTCGCCGAGGAATTGGAGTTTGTTGGGGATGAGGTAGAGCAGTGAGGCGCCGACGAGGGGTCCGCTGATGGTTCCCATGCCGCCGAGGACGACGGCGGCGAGGAGGAAGGCGGAGTTGGGTGGTACGGAGTTGGCGAATTGGTACTGCTCGGGGGTGACGGTGTAGGTGACGTGGGCCTGGACGGTGCCCGCGAGGCCTGCGAGGGATGCGCCGAGGGCGAAGGCGATGAGTTTGACGCGGAAGCCGTTGATGCCCATGGCGAGTGCGGCGGTCTCGTCTTCGCGGATGGCGACCCAGGCGCGGCCGATGCGGCTGTCTCCGCTGCGTCGGAATACGAGGACGACGACGAGGGTGATGAGCAGCATCAGGAAGAAGTAGTTGGCGAAGCGGCCGATGGTCTGGCCGAGGATGCTGTGTTCCACGCCGAAGTCGAAGCCGAGGATTTTGAGGTTGGGGATGGAGGAGATTCCGTTGGATCCGTTGGTGATGTCGGGTCCTGAGGAGCCGTCGCTGTTGTTGGCGGCGAGGCGGAAGATTTCGCCGAATCCGAGGGTGACGATGGCGAGGTAGTCGCCGCGCAGGCGGAGGGTGGGGGCGCCGATGAGGACGCCGAAGACGAGGGAGGCGCCGGCGCCGACGAGGATGGCGCCCCAGAAGGGGAGGTGGATGTCGAAGGGGGAGGAGGGGCTTCCGGAGACCATGGATGCGGCGTAGGCGCCGACGCCGAGGAAGGCGACGTATCCGAGGTCGAGGAGTCCTGCGAGTCCGACGACGATGTTCAGTCCGAGGGCGACGGTGGCGAAGATGAGGATGTAGACGCCGATGGTGGCGTATTGGTCGTCGCTTTGGGTGAAGGGGAATGCGGCGGCGGCGAGGAAGGCGCCGATGAGGGTGATGTTGCGGTGGCGTGCGGTGTAGGTGGAGATCTGTGCGACGAGTCCTGCTTTGGTGAGTGCGGCGAAGCCGAAGGCGACGGTGATGAGGAAGCCGATGAAGAGTTCGTCGTATTCGGTGCCGATGCCGTAGGTGAAGACGAGCAGGCCGGTGGCGAGGGCCGCGATGATGATGAGGATTTCGAGGTATGAGTTGAGCTTGCGGGGCGGGGCCGGGGTGTCTGCGGCGAAGGCGCCCTTGATGATGATGCGGCTGTTGCGGGCGCGGTGTTTGTACTGTTCCCAGGTGCTGTCTTCTTCGTCGACCGGGTAGGTGTGGGGTCGTTTGAAGGGGAGGGCGAGGGCGCCGGTGAATGCGGCGAGGGTGGCGATGGCGACGATCCAGCCGCCGGGTTCGAGGTTGGCGAGTCCGCCGAGCTTCTTGGCTATGGCGAAGAGCGTGTACCAGGCGGTGGCGAAGGCGGCGAGTGCGGCGTATTTGAGGGCGGCGTCGGCTCCGGCGGGGGCGAGGGCGCGCAGGCCTTTGGTGCCGTAGGAGGCGAGTCCGTAGAGGGTGGTGAGGGCGCCGGCTATGAGGACGAGCCATTGGAGGCCGCCGGGGTAGCCGTAGACGGTGAGGTCGCCGGGGAATGCGGAGGTCCAGGTCCAGGCGAGGAACGCGGAGATGACGGTGAGGGCGCCGCCGCCGGTGGCGAGTGCGCGGGCGGGGCCGGTGGGGAGGGGGATGAGTCCGGTGTCGGGTGCCTCTTTGGCCGGGTTCTGCGGGTGGGGGGCGTCGGCCGGTGTGGTGTGTGTGGTCATGGTGGTTACGCCCTGTCCGCGACGCGCTCGCCGAGTAGGCCTTGGGGCCTGACGAGGAGGACGATGATGAGGAGTACGAAGGCCCAGACGTCGGCCCAGGACTGGCCGCCGAGTTTGTCCATGCCGGGGACGTCGTTGATGTAGGCGGTGGCCATGGATTCGGCGAGGCCGAGGACGACGCCGCCGATCATGGCGCCGTAGATGTTGCCGATGCCGCCGAGGACGGCGGCGGTGAAGGCTTTGAGGCCGAGGATGAAGCCCATGCGGAAGTCGATCTGGCCGTATTTGAGGCCGCGGGCGACGGCGGCGATGCCGGCGAAGGCGGCGCCGATGGCGAAGGCGACGACGATGACGCGGTCGGTGTTGATGCCCATGAGTTTGGCGGTGTCGGGGTCTTGTGCGGTGGCTTGCATGCCGCGGCCGATGCGGGTCTTCATGACGAAGTAGCCGAGGGCGACCATGCAGATGGGTGCGGTGACGAGGAGGAAGATGTCGCCGGGTTGCATGGTGACGGAGCCGATGTGGATGGAGCCGCCGGGGAGTTCGGGGAAGGAGCGGGCCGATTTCGCCTCGGGGTACCAGGCCCAGACGGCTTGCTGGAGGGCGAGGGAGAGGCCGATGGCGGTGATGAGCGGGGCGAGGCGTGGTGCTTCGCGCAGGGGGCGGTAGGCGAAGCGTTCCGCGCCGACGGCGATGGTGGTGGAGACGAAGATGGCGCCTATCAGCATGAGGGGGACGGCTGCCCACATGCTGGTGCCGTCGGGGAGCCAGAGCCAGACCGTGAGGGCACCGAATCCGCCGGTCATGAAGATCTCGCCGTGGGCGAAGTTGATGAGCTGGACGATGCCGTAGACCATTGTGTAGCCGATGGCGATGAGGCCGTACATGGATCCCAATAGCAGGCCGTTGACCAGCTGTTGCGGCAGTTCGTGCACCGCAGGTCCTCCGAGTCTTTCGTTGTCGTACGACCGTTTCGCGGTGGCTCGTCGGCCTGCGCGCGGTCGCACGCTCCTGGTGACGAGTGCGACGGATGCGACGCCGCGCGGGGCGCTGGTGTGTGAGCGCCCCGCGCGGTCTGTCGTGGGCTGCGGGTGGTGCGTCAGTTGGATCCGGCGTAGGTGCCGGATTCGACGGGCTTCCAGCCGGTCTTGGGGTCGGTGGTCTTGACCTGGTAGACGGTGAGCTGCTTGTTGGTGGCGTCGCCGTATTCGTCGAAGGAGACCTTGCCGGTGACGCCGTCGAAGGTGACGTCCTTCATGGCGTCGATGACCTTGGTGCGGGCGTCCTTGGAGTCGGGGAGTTTGCCGTCGTTGTCGTCGACGACCTTTTTGACGGCTTCGATGATCGCCCAGGCGCTGTCGTAGGAGTAGCCGCCGTAGGCTTCGTAGGCTTCCTTGAAGCCGGCCTTCTTGTAGTTGGCGATGAACTCCTTGGCGGAGGGGAGTTCTTCGACGGGCTGGCCGACGGAGGTGGCGTAGTCGCCGATGCCTTGTTTGCCGGAGAGTTTGATGAAGTCGGCGCTGTAGATGCCGTCGCCGCCGACGAGGGGGGCTTTGGATCCGGCTTGTTTCATCTGCTTGCTGAGGGGTCCGGCCTGGGGGTATTCGCCGCCGTAGTAGACGAGGTCGGCGTCGGAGTTGCGGATCTTGGTGGCGACGGCGCCGAAGTCCTTGGTGTCGGGGTTGATGTGTTCGGTGCCGACGACCTTGCCGCCGAGCTTGGTGAACTCGTCCTTGAAGGTGGCGGCGAGTCCGGCGCCGTAGGTCTTCTTGTCGTCGACGACGAAGACCTTCTTCTTCTTGGCCTTGTTGTAGAGGTACTGGGCGGCGAAGGGCCCTTGGATCGCGTCGGTGGTGGCGGTGCGGAAGTAGGTCTTGTAGGGCCGCGCCTTTTTGCCGCCGTTCCAGTCCGGGCCCTGGGTGAGGGCGGGGTTGGTGTTGGCGGGGGAGACCTGGACGAGTTTGGCGTCGTCGAAGACCTTCTGCATGGATTCGGCGACGGAGGAGTTCAGGGGGCCGACGGCTCCGAGTACTTCCTTGTCGGCGACGAACTTGGTGGCGTTGGTCTGTCCTGACGAGGGCTGGCCCTGGTCGTCGAGTGCTTGGATCTTGAACGTGACTCCGTCGACGTACTTCTTCTCGTTGGCCTGCTTGGTGGCGAGGTCGACGGAGTTGCGGATGCCGAGGCCCAGTGCGGAGAGTTCACCGGTCAGGGGCGCGTCGACGCCGATGACCACGGTGGTTCCGCCGCCGTCGGCCTTGTCTCCGTCGTCCTTGTCGTCGCGCGAGCCACAGGCGGTGAGGGTGAGAGCCCCCGCGGTGAGTGCAGCGGTGATGGCTATGAGCGAACGTTGACGCACGATCAGTCCTTTCCCCTGGCACGGCTGTCCCTTGTTGGGATGCCGAGTCGAGCGCGGAACCGAACTGACAGGAATCCGGTGGGCGCGGTGACTGGCCGTGACTCTAAGGGTGGCTTTGTTCCTGGTGGAGTGGTCGGGCCAAGGCTGTGACGCTCTTGTTATGCCACGGAGTATTCCGGGCTGGAACACGGGGGGCGGTTGGGGCTGAATATGGCCTTGTTCGGTGGATCTCGACGTATCCGCATGCTGAGAATCTCCAGGGCAACTGGCAGGACTGTAAAGCCTTTTGACTCATGACAGTGGTGTTCGTGGGCATGCGGCGGTGAGAGCCCCGGAAAGATCATTCGCGTATTCCGGACCCAGGATGTAACTCTGCCTCTCGTTTGCGCGCGTATTACGCAGAGTTACTTCCAGGAAAGGGAGGCTGGCATTCCGGGGCACTTCTCCGCATTCGCGAATGTGCATCGTGATGATCAACTTCCGGGGTGATCCCGATTTCAGCGTGAAAGGGGCGGGAGGGGATGTGCTGACTGAAAGAGCCGCCGACGGCTGGGCCACCCGCCGGACGGTCACCGGCGGTCCCGACTCCTGCGCGAACGCGATGCCGAAGGTGAAGCTCCGGTCGCCGGCCCGCGGGTGCGAGATCCCGCCCGCGTACGTCACCGACACGCTCTGCGACGGCCAGGGCGGGCCCGGCGGGGGCGGCTCGGGCGGTGGCTGCGGGCGGGTGAGGAAGAGGGTGAGGCCGGCGGCGCAGGCGAGGGCGGCCGCGGCGGCGATGCCCGCGGTGCGGCGGCGGCGCCGGTGCGGGAGGAGCCGGGCCGGGGGCGGGGGGACGGGCCGGTGATCGTAGGTGTCCTCGCCCGGTTCGACCGGGCCGATGGCGTTCACACCCACGGCCCGCCGCTCGGCCCGCCGTGGCGGTACCGCTCGGCGCACCGCTTGCGCGCCTGACCGGCTATCGAATCCCGGCCGGCGGCGGCCGATTCCCGCCTGCGCTCGGTGCGCGCGGCGTCCAGGATGTCGCGCAGGATCAGGTACTGCCCGTTGGACAGACCCATCGACTGGTAGTCGCCGTACCCGGGGTCGCCCGAGTCGTAGATCTGCCGCGCCCACTTGGTGATGATCGTCGTGCAGAGGGCGGCGGGGGGCGTGGTGCCGGCGGCGGGGCCGGAAGTGGCGCCGGGACGGTCGTCGGATCCGGCGCTCTCGCATCCGGTGGAGAGGGGGGCGGCGAGGGCGGCGGTGAGGGCGAGCGCACAGAGCGATATCCGGTGCGTCATGGGGAGACGCTAGTGCGCAGCCGCCCACTCCGACAATGAGCCTGCGCCCGCCCCTTCTGAAGCCTGCCGGCTGTTGCGGGCGCCGGGTCAGCCCGCCGAGGCGACGGAGCCGGTCTCCGGGGTGGCGTCGCGCAGCATGCAGGTCAGGCGTGCGCTGCACACCCGCTTGCCCTGGTCGTCGCTGATCACGATCTCGTACGTCGCCGTGGAGCGGCCCCGGTGCACGGGCGTGGCCACGCCGGTGACCAGGCCGGAGCGGGCTCCGCGGTGGTGCGTGCAGTTCAGGTCGACGCCGACGGCGAGCTTGTCGACGCCGCCGTGCAGCATCGCGCCGACCGAGCCGAGGGTCTCCGCGAGCACCGCGGACGCGCCGCCGTGCAGCAGCCCGTACGGCTGGGTGTTGCCCTCGACGGGCATCGTGCCGACGACACGCTCCGCCGAGGCCTCCAGCACCTGCACGCCCATGCGGGTGCCGAGGTGCCCCGCCGAGAACAGGGAGGGCAGGTCGACGCCGAGCGCGGCGTACTCGTCGATGACCTCCTGCGGGAACTTCACGCTGTGCTGCTCACCCATCGGCCCGGCTCCGTTCGTTCGGCTGCGTCACCTGTCGCTGAGCGAACGCTCAGTCGAGGGCCGATTGTTCCAGGCGTACGACGACGGACTTGCTGGCAGGGGTGTTGCTGGTGTCCGCGGTGGCGTCCAGCGGCACCAGGACGTTGGTCTCGGGGTAGTACGCGGCGGCGCAGCCGCGGGCCGTCGGGTAGTGCACGATCCGGAAGCCGGGTGCGCGGCGCTCCACGCCGTCCCGCCATTCGCTGACGAGGTCGGCGTACGTCCCTTCGGCGAGGCCGAGGTCCGCGGCGTCGTCGGGGTTGACCAGGACGACGCGGCGGCCGTTCTTGATGCCGCGGTAGCGGTCGTCGAGGCCGTAGATGGTGGTGTTGTACTGGTCGTGGGAGCGCAGTGTCTGGAGCAGCAGCCGTCCTTCGGGGAGGGCCGGGTACTCGACGGGGGCCGCCGTGAAGTTGGCCTTGCCGGTGGCCGTGGGGAAGCGGCGTTCGTCGCGCGGTGCGTGGGGGAGGGCGAAGCCGCCGGGGTGGGCCACCTTGGTGTTGAAGTCCTCGAAGCCGGGGATCACGCGCGCGATGCGGTCGCGGACGGTGGCGTAGTCCTTCTCGAACTCCTCCCAGGGTGTGTGCGACGCGCTGCCGAGGACGCGCCGGGCGAGGCGGCACACGATGGCGGGTTCGGAGAGCAGCTGCTTGCTCGCGGGCTTGAGGCGCCCGCGTGAGGCGTGCACCATGCCCATGGAGTCCTCGACGGTCACGAACTGTTCGCCGCTGCCCTGGACGTCGCGTTCGGTGCGGCCGAGGGTCGGCAGGATCAGGGCGCGGGCGCCGGTGACGGCGTGCGAGCGGTTGAGCTTCGTCGAGACGTGCACGGTCAGGCGTGCCTTGCGCATCGCGGCTTCGGTGACCTCGGTGTCGGGGGAGGCGGCGACGAAGTTGCCGCCCATCGCGAAGAACACCTTGGCCTCGCCGTCGCGCAGGGCCCTGATGGCGCGGACGACGTCCAGGCCGTGGTGGCGGGGCGGCGTGAAGCCGAACTCCTTCTCCAGGGCGTCGAGGAAGGCGGGCGCGGGCCGCTCGAAGATGCCCATGGTGCGGTCGCCCTGCACGTTCGAGTGGCCGCGGACGGGGCAGACGCCCGCTCCGGGGCGGCCGATGTTGCCGCGCAGCAGGAGGAAGTTGACGATTTCGCGGATGGTGGGGACCGCGTGCTTGTGCTGGGTGAGGCCCATCGCCCAGCACACGACGGTGCGCTTGGAGGCGAGGATCATGCGCAGGGCTTCCTCGATGCGGGCACGCTCCAGACCGGTGGCCTTGAGGGTGTCGTCCCAGTCGGCGGCGGCCGCGGCCTCGGTGAACTCCTCGTAGCCGTGCGTGTGTTCGCGGACGAACTCCTCGTCGACGGCGCCCTCCGTCTGCAGGATGAGCTTGTTGAGGAGGCGGAAGAGGGCCTGGTCGCCGCCGAGGCGGATCTGCAGGAAGAGGTCGGTGAGGGAGGTGCCCTTGAGCATGCCCTGCGGGGTCTGGGGGTTCTTGAAGCGCTCCAGGCCGGCCTCGGGCAGCGGGTTGACCGTGATGATCTTCGCGCCGTTGTTCTTGGCCTTCTCCAGGGCGGAGAGCATGCGCGGGTGGTTGGTGCCCGGGTTCTGCCCGGCGACGATGATCAGGTCCGACTTGTAGAGGTCTTCGAGGAGGACGCTGCCCTTGCCGATGCCGATCGTCTCGGTGAGCGCGGAGCCCGACGACTCGTGGCACATGTTGGAGCAGTCGGGGAGGTTGTTCGTGCCGAGTTCGCGGGCGAACAGCTGGTAGAGGAACGCCGCTTCGTTGCTGGTGCGGCCCGAGGTGTAGAACACGGACTCGTCGGGGGAGTCGAGGGCCGCGATCTCCTCGGCGATGATGTCGAAGGCGCGCTCCCAGGAGACCGGCTCGTACCGCTCGCCGCCCTCCGGCAGGTACATGGGGTGGGTGAGGCGGCCCTGCTGTCCCAGCCAGTACCCACTGCGGGTGGCGAGGTCGGCGACGGGGTGCGCGGCGAAGAAGTCGGGGGTGACGCGCCGCAGCGTGGCCTCTTCGGCGACCGCCTTCGCGCCGTTCTCGCAGAACTCCGCCTTGTGCCGGTGGTCCGGCTCGGGCCAGGCGCAGCCGGGACAGTCGAAGCCGTCCTTCTGGTTGACGCGGAGCAGCGTCAGCGCGGTGCGGCGCACGCCCATCTGCTGCTGGGCCACCCGCAGCGTGTGGCCGATGGCGGGCAGGCCCGCGGCGGCGTGCTGCACGTCGGCGACCTGCGGCGCGTCCTGGACCGGATCGCCCTTGGGCGGCTTGCTTGCCATGGTCGGCTCCCCTTCGAGCACGTGTGTGAGCTACGTCTCCGATCCTCCCACGCGGCACTGACGGAGGGGGCGTGGGCCGGGGTTGGGCCTCAGTGTCAGTGGGGCGTGGCAGGATCGGGGACGTGGCAGAAACAGCAGCGAAGAAGAAGTCCGAGACCGCGGTGGCGAAGGGCCGGAAGGCCGGCGGTGAGCAGCGTCCGCGCCTGATGCTCATGGACGGGCACTCCCTGGCGTACCGGGCGTTCTTCGCGCTGCCCGCGGAGAATTTCACGACGGCGACGGGCCAGCCGACGAACGCGATCTACGGCTTCGCCTCCATGCTGGCGAACACGCTGCGTGACGAGGCGCCCACGCACTTCGCGGTGGCGTTCGACGTCTCGCGCAAGACGTGGCGTTCCGAGGAGTTCTCGGAGTACAAGGCGAACCGCTCCAAGACCCCGGACGAGTTCAAGGGGCAGGTCGAGCTGATCGGCGAGATGCTCGACGCGATGCACGCGGTGCGTTTCGCGGTCGACGGCTTCGAGGCGGACGACGTGATCGCCACGCTGGCCACGCAGGCGGAGGCGGCCGGCTTCGAGGTGCTGATCGTCACGGGCGACCGGGACTCCTTCCAGCTGATCACCGACCACGTGACGGTGCTGTATCCGACGAAGGGCGTCTCGGAGCTGACGCGCTTCACGCCGGAGAAGGTCGTAGAGAAGTACGGGCTGACCCCCGCCCAGTATCCGGACTTCGCGGCGCTGCGCGGCGACCCGTCGGACAACCTGCCGGGCATCCCCGGTGTCGGTGAGAAGACCGCCGCGAAGTGGATCAACCAGTTCGGTTCGTTCGCCGACCTCGTCGAGCGCGCCGACGAGGTCAAGGGCAAGGCCGGGCAGAACTTCCGCGACCACCTGGAGGCGGTCAAGCTCAATCGCCGCCTCACCGAGATGGTGCGTGACGTCGAACTCCCCAAGGACGTCGCCGACCTGGAGCGCGTGGCGTACGACCGTACGGCGCTCGCGATGGTCCTCGACACCCTGGAGATCCGCAATCCCTCGCTGCGTGAGCGCCTGCTCGCCGTCGACCCGGGTGCGCAGGAGGCCGAGCAGGCCCCGGCCGAGCCGGGCGTTGAGCTGGACGGCGCGGTGCTCGGCGCGGGCGAGCTCGCGCCGTGGCTGGCCGAGCACGGCAAGGTGGTCCTCGGCATGGCCACGGTCGACACCTGGTCGCTCGGTACGGGCACGGTGACCGAGGTCGCGCTGGCCGCGGCGGACGGGGCGGCGGCGTGGTTCGACCCCTCGACCCTGGACGAGGCCGACGAGAACGCGTTCGCGGCCTGGATCTGCGACCCCACCAAGCCGAAGGTCCTGCACAACGCCAAGGGCGCGATGCGGGTCTTCCCGGAGCACGGGTGGACGGTGGACGGCGTGACCATGGACACGGCGCTCGCCGCGTACCTGGTGAAGCCGGGCCGCCGCTCCTTCGCCCTGGACGCGCTCTCCCTGGAGTACCTGGGCCGTGAGCTGGCGCCCGCCGCGGCGGCCGACGGGCAGCTCGCCTTCGGTACGGAGGAGGACGACCGGGCCGAGGCCGACTTCCTGATGTCGCAGGCCCGCACCATCCTCGATCTGGGTACGGCCTTCGGGGAGCGGCTGACGGAGGTCGGCGCGAGTGATCTGCTCGCCGACATCGAGCTGCCGACGTCGGCGCTCCTGGCCCGCCTGGAGCGGCACGGCATCGCGGCGGACCGCGGCCATCTGGAGTCGATGGAGCAGCAGTTCGCGGGCGCGGTGCAGCAGGCCGTGAAGGAGGCGCACGCCGCGGCGGGCCACGAGTTCAACCTGGGCTCGCCCAAGCAGCTCCAGGAGGTCCTCTTCGGCGAGCTGAACCTCCCCAAGACGAAGAAGACGAAGACCGGTTACACCACGGACGCGGACGCGTTGGCCTGGCTCGCGGCCCAGACGGAGAACGAGCTGCCGGTCATCATGCTCCGCCACCGTGAGCAGGCGAAGCTGCGCGTCACCGTCGAGGGTCTGATCAAGACGACCGCGGCGGACGGCCGCATCCACACCACGTTCAACCAGACGGTGGCGGCGACGGGCAGGCTCTCCTCCACGGACCCGAACCTGCAGAACATCCCGGTCCGCACGGACGAGGGCCGGGCGATCCGCCGCGGCTTCGTCGTGGGCGAGGGTTTCGAATCCCTCATGACCGCGGACTACAGCCAGATCGAACTGCGCGTGATGGCGCACCTCTCCGAGGACGAGGGCCTCTTGGAGGCGTTCTCCTCCGGTGAGGACCTGCACACGACGGTCGCCTCGCAGGTGTTCGGCGTCGAGGGGTCCGCGGTCGACGCGGAGATGCGCCGCAAGATCAAGGCCATGTCGTACGGCTTGGCGTACGGGCTGTCCGCCTTCGGCCTCTCCCAGCAGCTGAACATCGACGCGGGCGAGGCGCGTGCGCTGATGGACACGTACTTCGAGCGGTTCGGCGGTGTACGGGACTATCTGCGCCGCGCCGTCGACGAGGCGCGCGCCACCGGTTACACGGAGACGATGCTCGGCCGCCGCCGGTACCTGCCCGATCTCAACAGCGACAACCGCCAGCGCCGCGAGATGGCCGAGCGGATGGCTCTGAACGCGCCGATCCAGGGCACGGCCGCGGACATCGTCAAGATCGCCATGCTGAACGTCCACGGTGCGCTCACCGCGGCGAAGCTGGACTCGCGGATGCTGCTGCAGGTCCACGACGAAATCGTCCTGGAGATCGCGCCGGGCGAGCGGGCGAAGGTGGAGGAGCTGGTCCGCAGGGAAATGGCGGGAGCGGTGGCCCTGCGGGCGCCGCTGGACGTGTCGGTAGGGGTCGGCCCGAACTGGGAATCCGCCGCGCACTAGTCCCTCCCGGGATGGGGGGGCGGTGTGGGGTGGGTGGGGTCCGGGGGCCTGTGTCGGGTGCGGGTGGATTGTGGCTCGTCGCGCAGTTCCCCGCGCCCCTCGGGGGCGTTGCGGTGTGGGCCCTGGGTGCGGGTGGGTCGTGGCTTGTCGCGCAGTTCCCCGCGCCCCTTGTGGGGTGTCGCGGTGCGGTCTTGCCTGTCGGCCCGCTGTGGCTGCTCGCGCCGTTCCTCGCGCCCCCATGCGGCCCCGCCAGGGGCGCGAGGAACGGCGCGCTCAACCACGGACGTATGCGCGGACGAATGAGCGTGTCCAGCCCCCCAGGGGCGCGAGGAACTACGCGACCAGCCACAATGCACCCGCAGGCAGGATGAGCCCGCCCGCCCCCTCAGGGGCGCGGGGAACTGCGCGCTCAACCACCACGCACCCGCAGGCAGGATGAGCCCGCCCAGCCCCCCAGGGGCGCGGGGAACTGCGCGACAAGCCACGGTGTGCCCGCGGTCGGGGTGAGAGCTGAGGCCCCCACGCAGGGGGGCGCGGGGAACTGCGCGACAAGCCACCGCGTGCCCGCGGTCGGGACGAGAGCTGAGCCCCCTGACGCGGTCGCGGGACAACACCCCCCGGCTCCGCCAGGAGTGCGTACCATCAACCGCATCGCCAAGCCCCGCCCCGCGCCACGTAACAGACCTGTCGCGACCACAAGGCCAACTGGTAAAACCGGGCACGAACGGGTGTCTGGGTGCCCGAAGTTGTCGTAGTGTCGCCTGAGTCGACCCGCAGGAAGTACGAGCGTACGACAGCAAGCGTGTACGAGCGGAAAAGCGCGTACGCGAAGGTGGGGGCGGCGAGCAGAAGTCGTCACAAGGGGAGGGGTGGCTCGGTCATGGCGCCGGTAATCGGCAGGCGGCTGCGCAGAGGAACGGTGACCGCCGCGGTGGCCGCGGCAGCGGTGGCGGCTCTGGCCGCGTCGCAGGCCCCAGGCGTGACGGACGTACCGAGAGACGAGCCGGCGGCAGGCGCATCGGACGCCACCCCGCCGCCCGGCGACGGCTCCGCGACCGGCAACTCCCCCTACTACACCGACCTGCCGCGCCTGCACAGCCCCGTCCCGCCGAACAGCGGTGACAAGGAGGCCGAGGCGGGCCTGCCGGCCACCGTCCTGGACGCGTACAAGAAGGCCGAGCGCGCCCTCAACGCCGACAAGCCGGGCTGCAACCTGCCCTGGCAGCTGCTCGCCGCCATCGGCAAGGTGGAGTCGGGCCAGGCCCGCGGCGGCCGCGTCGACGCGGACGGCACGACGCTCGAGCCGATCCTCGGCCCGCCCCTGAACGGCATCGGCTTCGCGAAGATCACCGACACCGACAAGGGCGCGTACGACGGGGACACGACGCACGACCGTGCCGTCGGCCCCATGCAGTTCATCCCCTCGACGTGGGCCACCTCGGGCCGGGACGGCAACAACGACGGCAAGAAGGACCCCAACAACGTCTACGACGCGGCGCTCGCCGCCGGCTACTACCTCTGCGCGGGCGACCGCGACCTGGCCGTCGAGGACGACCTGCACGCGGCGATCCTGAGCTACAACCACTCCGAGGAGTACCTGAACACGGTCCTGTCGTGGCTGGAGTACTACCGCAAGGGCACCCACGAGGTGCCCGACGGCTCGGGTGTCCTGCCGGACGACCGCAGCGACCACCGGTTCCCGGGCCTCGGCTCCGGCCTGACGTCGCCTCTCTCCCCCACGCCGAAGCACAAGCCCGGCAACAAGCCCGGCTCCGAGAACCCCGGCAACAACGGCAACGGCAGCCACAAGCCGAAGCCGCCGCGCGAGGGCGAGGGCAGTCACAAGCCCGCCCCGTCGCCGGCCGTTGTCGACGTTCTGACGAACGCGGGGACAGGCGATCTCGTCGCGAGGACGGGCGACACCTTCACCGAACGCGTCGCGGTGCGCGCGGAGTCGAAGTCGGGTGACTCCGTGCCGAAGACCACGGTGAAGTTCCGCGTCGTCGGCGCCACGGACACCCGCTTCGAGGGCGGCGCGAGGAGCGTCACCGTCACCACGGGCGCCACCGGCAAGGCCACCGCCCCCAAGCTCGTGGCCGGCGAGAAGGCGGGGAAGTTCAGCGTGCTGGCCACGGTCGTGGGCCACCGCGCGGTGCCCGGCGTCGACTTCGACGCGGAGGTCACCGCACGGCAGGCCGACGCGCTCGCAAGGACCACGGACAAGCCGCTGGTCTGCGCACCGGGCAAGGCGTTCGCCGACCGGGTCGAGGTCAAGGCGACGTACAAGGGCAGGGCGGCCGACGGCGTCGCGGCCACCGCCACGATGATCAAGTCGGCGACGGACGCGAACGCCAACGACAAGGGCCCCTACTTCAAGGGCGTGGACGGCAAGCCGGTCCGCACGCTCCAGGGCCTCAAGACGGACGCGAACGGCGTGCTGAGGCTCCCGAGGATGTACGCGGACGACGCGGCGGGCACGTACCTCCTGCGCATCGTCACGGAGGGCGGCGCCACCCTCACCGTCGAACTGAAGGTGGTGGCCGCCGCGGAGCCCGACACGACGCCCACACCGTCGACCTCTACGAGCCCCTCCCCGAGCGGCACGCCGAGCGCCTCCCCGAGCGGCACGCCGAGCGCCTAGCCGTACGGCCGCGCGGCCACCGCGCAGCCTCCGACCGCCCCTTCGCCACCCACGGCGAGGGGGCGGTCCGTGTTTGTGCAACGTGTTCTCATCTCGCCGTTCCGTTGCTACGGTGCCCGCCCTGACGCCCTATCAGTTCCGGCCGCACGCCGAATCGGGAGGCCCCGCATGCGCGCCCTCATCGCCGCAGCCACCGGCCTCGCCGTCGCGCTGGCACTGGTCCTGACCATCACGGCGATCGGCGCCCCACCGGGCGAGACGTCACCCGAGCCGCTCCTCACCACCGTCCCCGAGCACCCCTAGACGCACACCCACTGCCCACAGCCGTAGGGAGGGCCGCCGCGATGCGCCGCAAGGCCAGCCTCGTCCTGCTCGCCTTCGCCGTGTTCTGCACGGCCATGTCCCCGCTCATGCGCTGGTACGCCTTCCCCCGCCTCGCGAAGATCCCGCCGAGCCAGTACCAGGAAGCGGTCCTGGAGGCGGACGATCCGACCCTCATCGACTACGGCACCATGAAGGCCAAGAAGATCGACAAGGTCACCATCGTGCAGACCCTCAAGGGCAACGTGGAGGCTTCGGAGAAGATCGAGAAGAGCGCCGACCGCGACGTCGTCGTCTGGGACGCGCTCTCCTACGTCCAGGACGACAAGGGCAAGATGGTCTCCAAGATCCCCGAGCGGTACATCTTCGACGCGCACAGCCAGGAACCGGTGCACGCCACGGGCGAGATGGTCGACGGCGACGCGGTCAAACGCGAGGGCATCGAGTTCAAGTGGCCGTTCCTGACCGAGAAGCGGGACTACGAGTACTTCGACGCGCAGGCCCGCATCACCCGGCCCATCCACTACAAGGGCACCCAGGACTTCCGCGGCCTGAAGGTCTACTACTTCGAGCAGACCATCCCCTGGACCAAGGTGCCCTTCCCCAGGACGATGCCCGTCAAGGGCATCACCGCCCAGTCGCTCGCCAAGACCGGCACCACCCGCTGGTACACCACTGTCCGCAAGTTCTGGGTCGACCCGACAACCGGAGCACCCGTCTACGGAGAGGAGATCCAGCGCAACGAACTGCGCGGCGGCACCCTCCTCGGCGGTCGCGACAAGGTCACGGTCTTCGCCGGGCACGTGAAGATGCGCGAGGACTACATCAGGGACACCGTCGACCTGGTCAAGTCCCAGCGCGTCCTGGTCCTCCTGCTGACCTCGTACCTGCCCTGGGGCTTCCTCGTCCTCGGCACGCTCCTGCTGGCCCTCTCCCTCTGGCTGGAGGCCCGCAGCCGCAGGCCGGACGACCCGGCACCGGCGGCCGCGAAGGACCCCGCACCGGAACCGGTGGGCGCCTAAGCTTGTTCTTTTTCTTCCGGGCTCGAACGGTGTCTCGAACTGGGTCGCTCACCAGGGGGTTTGCCGGACGTGGGGGCGGCCTTCGTCTGATCCTGTGCTCCGACCAAGGTGCACGTGACCGAGA